>NZ_JBEZLR010000133.1:0-24771 GCF_040652275.1 Streptomyces sp. NPDC048275 | reverse complement strand
CACCCGGGGTCGAGTACGCCGGGGACCAGCTCGCCCAAGACCGTTCGGGGCGCGCGGCTGAACGGACTCACTCCCGCTCAGTCCACAGGAACGGTTACGTAGGCTTCCCGGGTGAGCGAAAACAGCGAGTTCAGGTTCGGTCCCGCGACCGGGGTCGGGTCCATGCCGGGCGGGGACGCCAGGGAGGCCGCGAAGACGGTCACCGGGTCCTTCGACGACTTCCCGTATCTGCCGGAATTGCCCGCGCGCGGCCCCGGCGCCGACATGATCGGGCGGACCGCCGGGATGCTCGTCGAGCTGTTCGCGCGCGTGGAGCCCAGCGGGTGGCGGATCGGGGACCGGCCGGGGCGGGACACCAGGCGGGCCAGGTCGTGGCTGGGCGAAGACCTCGACGCCCTGGAGGAGTTCACGCAGGGGTACGAGGGGCCGCTGAAGGTGCAGGCCGTGGGGCCCTGGACGCTGGCCGCCGCGCTGGAACTGAGGAACGGCGAGGTGGCGCTCTCCGACCCCGGCGCCTGCCGGGACCTCGCCGGTTCGCTCGCCGAGGGGCTGCGCACGCATCTCGAGGAGGTACGGCGCCGGGTGCCGGGTGCCCAGGTGGTGCTGCAACTCGACGAGCCGTCGCTCATCGCGGTCCTGCGCGGACAGGTCAAGTCCGCCAGCGGATACCGGACCCATCGGGCTGTCGACCGGCAACTGGTGGAGTCGACGCTGCGGGACGTCACGGGGGTGCACGCCGACGGCCCGGTCGTGGTGCACTCGTGCGCGCCCGACGTCCCGTTCGCGCTGCTGCGTCGGGCGGGCGCCGCCGCGATCTCGTTCGACTTCTCGCTGCTCACCGAACGTGACGACGAGGCGATCGGCGAGGCGGTGGAGGGCGGCACCCACCTCTTCGCCGGTGTCGTGCCGGGCACGGACGGACCATTGTCAGACCCTGCCGGTAGCGTCATGGGTGTCAGGACGCTGTGGCGCAGGCTGGGGCTGCATCCGGGACTTCTCGCGGAAGCGGTCACGCTCACTCCGTCGTGCGGACTCGCGGGCGCTTCCCCGGAGTACGCACGCCGGGCGCTCGCCCACTGCGCCCGAGCGGCGAGATCCCTCGCGGACAACCCAGAGTAACGGGAGGACAACACGGTGGCCGGCGACAAGGACGCACAGCCCAATTCCCTGCCCGCCGAGGCACGGGAGCAGCACGCGCAGCTCGCTGAGCAGATCGAGGAGCACCGCTTCCGGTACTACGTGAAGGACCAGCCGGTCATCAGCGACGCGGACTTCGACAAGCTCCTGCGTTCCCTGGAGGCGCTGGAGGAGCAGTACCCCGAGCTGCGCACCCCCGACTCCCCGACCCAGAAGGTGGCGGGCGCGTACGCGACCGAGTTCACCTCCGTCCAGCACCGCTCGCGCATGCTCTCGCTCGACAACGCCTTCTCCGACCTGGAGCTCGCGGCCTGGGCCGAGCGCATCGCCAAGGACGTGGGCACCGCCGACCACCACTTCCTGTGCGAGCTGAAGGTCGACGGCCTCGCGGTCAACCTCACCTACGAGCGCGGCCGCCTCACGCGCGCGGCGACCCGAGGCGACGGCCGCACGGGCGAGGACATCACTCCCAACGTCCGTACGATCGGGGAGATCCCCGACCGCCTCAAGGGCGACCGCGTCCCGGACCTCGTGGAGATCCGCGGCGAGGTCTACTTCCCGATGGAGAAGTTCGAGGAGCTCAACGCCCGTCTGGTGGAGGCCGGCGACAAGCCCTTCGCCAACCCGCGCAACGCGGCGGCGGGTTCGCTGCGCCAGAAGGACCCGCGCGTGACCGCGACCCGTCCGCTGCACATGGTCGTCCATGGCATCGGCACCCTGGAGGGCTTCGACGGCCTCGCCCGCCTCTCCCAGGCGTACGAGCTGCTGCGCTCCTGGGGCCTGCCGACCACGCGGTACGCCAAGGTGGTCGACGACCTCGACGGCGTAAGGGAGTTCATCGCGTACTACGGCGAGTACCGGCACTCCGTGGAGCACGAGATCGACGGGGTCGTCGTGAAGCTCGACGAGATCCCGCTCCAGGGCCGCCTCGGCTCCACCTCGCGAGCCCCGCGCTGGGCGATCGCCTGGAAGTACGCGCCCGAGGAGGTCAACACCAAGCTCGTCAACATCCGTGTGGGAGTGGGCCGCACAGGCCGCGTCACGCCGTACGCGCAGGTCGAACCGGTCACCGTCGCGGGCTCCGAGGTCGAGTTCGCCACCCTGCACAACCAGGACGTGGTGAAGGCCAAGGGCGTCCTGATCGGCGACACGGTGGTGCTGCGCAAGGCCGGTGACGTCATTCCGGAGATCCTCGGCCCGGTCGTCGACCTGCGGGACGGCACCGAGCGGGAGTTCGTGATGCCGGCCGAGTGCCCCGAGTGCGGGACGCCGCTGCGCCCCATGAAGGAGGGCGACATCGACCTGCGTTGCCCGAACGCGCGCTCGTGCCCGGCCCAGTTGCGCGAGCGGCTCTTCTACCTCGGGGGCCGCAAGGCGCTCGACATCGAGAACTTCGGATACGTGGCGGCGGCGGCCCTCACCAAGCCGCTGGAGCCCGCGGACCCGCCGCTGGCCGACGAGGGCGACCTCTTCGACCTGACCATCGAGCAGTTGCTGCCCATCAAGGCGTACGTCCGCGACCAGGACAGCGGTCTGCCCAAGCGCGACCCGAAGACGGGCGAGGAGAAGATCGCCACGGTCTTCGCCAACCAGCAGGGCGAGCCCAAGAAGAACGCTGTCGCGATGCTGGACAACATCGCCGCGGCCAAGGACCGTCCGCTCGCCCGGATCCTGACCGGTCTGTCGATCCGTCATGTCGGGCCGGTGGCGGCCGAGGCGCTGGCGCGCGAGTTCCGCTCCATCGACCGGATCGACCAGGCCACCGAGAAGGAGCTCGCCACCACCGACGGAGTCGGCCCGATCATCGCCGCCTCGCTCAAGGAGTGGTTCGCCGAGGACTGGCACCGGGAGATCCTGCGCAAGTGGCGGGAGGCCGGAGTCCGTATGGAGGACGAGGGGTCCGGTGAGGACGAGGGCCCGCGTCCGCTCGAAGGGCTCACCGTCGTCGTCACCGGCACCCTCGAACACCACACGCGGGACGGCGCGAAGGAGGCCCTGCAGAGCCGGGGAGCGAAAGTGACCGGTTCTGTTTCGAAGAAGACATCTTTTGTGGTGGTAGGCGACAATCCTGGTTCCAAGTTCGACAAGGCGATGCAGCTGAAGGTTCCGGTGCTGAACGAGGAGGGCTTCGCGGTGCTTCTCGAACAAGGGCCGGAAGCAGCCGCGGAAGTCGCGCTTCCGATCGAGGAGTAGCGGGTGAAGGCCACCCGTTCGGCGCATATCAGATGCATACGGGTGGCCCGGTCGCATTCGGGCAACCGTCCCCGACCGCTGCCCGTAGAAGCCTTCTGCGGCCTACTGTTGAGGTATGCGCCTGCCGTGCCCAACTGCGGTTGGGGCACCCCCTGCTCTTCGAGAGTCCGGGGAAGGGTTTTCAGACGCGGTGCCGTTGGCGATGGTCGTCGGCATCGGGCCGCGTGGCGTGGGCACCGCCGGCTGTGAGAGGGACGGGAATGGAACCGACCGAGAGCGCCGCCCCGGACTCACGGCTGCGCCTGCTCCGGATGACCGGCGCATGGATGGCCGGCCTCCGGACGGGGCGGACTTCGGAGCCTCCCGGTACCGGCGGGCCGGGCTCCACACCACTCACAGCCCCCGCTTCGGGCGTCGGCCGACACACCGCGGAGCGCGGCCCCGGGCTGCCGGGCCACGATCCCGAACGGCGCACCTCCTGGCCCGCGCTGCCCGTGGCGGTCGTCGCGGTGGCCGCACTCGTCCTCGGCACCGGTTTCTACCGGGCGTTCAGCGGCGACCACGCGCTCTTCCCGTCCGGCGCGGTCGGCTGGTCGCTTGCCCTGCTGACCGGCATCATCGTCGGCCATCTGGTCGCCCTCGGCCACGCCCGCTGGTGGGGCGGCACGGGCTCCGGCGCCGCCCTCACCCTCGCGGTCCTGCTGCTCTACGGCTGGGTGCCCGCCGGCATGGTCAGCCTCACCGTCGTCGTCCTGGTCGGCATCGCGCGCCGCAACCGCTGGCGCCAGGGAGTGGTGCACGGCGCGGTCGACATCATCGGCATCGGCGCCGGAGCGCTGGTCCTGGGCGCGTTCGGGCGGGTGCCGTCCGTCGAGACGCCGTGGAACCCGGAGACCTGGACCTTCTACGCCGCACCCGAGGTGGTGCTGATCGCGGCCGCGTATCTCGCGGTTACCCGCGTTCTGCTCTGGTACCTGCGCGCGCCGGGCGCCGGAGGCCTGCCGACCGTCGCGCGTACGGCACTGGTCAGACAGGGGCTCGTCGCCGTCGCCCTGCTCGGTATCGCGCCGCTGATCTGCGTCGTCGCCATCGCGCAGCCGATGCTGCTGCCGCTGTTCTCGATTCCCCTGATAGCGCTCGACTCCACGCTGTGGATCGCCCGCGTACGGGCCGAGGAGCAGTTGCGCGATCCGCTGACCGGAATGCCCAACCGGCAATGGCTGCTCGAACGGACCTGGACGGCTCTGGACGATGCCGAGCGCATCGGTGCGCGTTCCGCTCTGCTGCTGATCGACATGGACCGTTTTCGTTCTGTCAATGACACGTTGGGGCATCTCGCCGGAGACCGGCTGCTCCTTCAGATAGCCGACCGGCTGCGATTGGCGCTGCCGCGCGGGGCGGAGGCCGCGCGGCTCGGCGGTGACGAGTTCGCCGTGTTACTGCCCGTCGCCGACTCCACGACGTCGGCCACACGGGTCGCCCGCAACCTCGTCGCGGCCCTGGGCTCGCCGCTGGACCTCGACGGGCTCACCCTCGTCCTGGAGGCCAGCGCCGGGCTCGCCGTCTTCCCCGACCACGCGCTCGACGCGGAGGGGCTGTTGCGGCGCGCGGACGTCGCGATGTACCAGGCGAAGCGGGACCGTACGGGGGTGGAGGTGTACGAGTCCAAGCGGGACTCGAACACGCCGGACCGGCTCGGTCTGCTGGGCGATCTGCGCCGTGCCCTCGACGCGCACGAGGTGCAGCTGCACTACCAGCCGAAGGTCCGCTTCGACGGACAGGTGGCGGGGCTCGAGGCACTGGTCCGCTGGGTGCATCCCGAGCGGGGGAAGGTGCCGCCGGACGAGTTCATCGCGATCGCCGAGTCGTCCGGGCTGATGCCGCACCTCACCGAGTATGTGCTGGAGACGGCGCTCGGGCAGGTGGCGCGGTGGCGGGCGCAGGGGCTGCATGTGCCGGTCGCGGTGAACGTGTCCCCGCGTGATGTGCACACCCCCGGTTTCGCGGGAGCGGTCGCCGCGCGGCTCGCCCGGCACGGGGTCCCTGCGGGGTCGCTTCAGCTGGAGATAACGGAACACGTGCTGCTGGAGGATCCGCAGCGGGCCGCGGACACGCTGGCCGGGCTGACCGGACATGGCGTGAAGATGTCCCTCGACGACTTCGGCACGGGGTACTCGTCGCTCGTCCATCTGCGCCGGCTGCCGGTGAGTGAGCTGAAGATCGACCGGTCCTTCGTGGCGCGGCTCGCGGTGGACAACGAGGACGCGGAGATCGTGCGCTGCACGGTCGATCTGGCGCACTCCCTGGGGTTGCTGGTCGTGGCCGAGGGGGTCGAGGACGACGAGACGTGGGAGCGGTTGCGGGATCTGGGCTGCGACGCGGTCCAGGGGTGGCTGGTCGCCGCCGCGATGCCGCCCGAGGAGACCACGGCGTGGCTGCGGGCGCGGGGGTCACGGGGCTGGCAGCGGCCGCGTGCCGCGTTGCCGGCCGCGGAGTAGCCCGGCGGTTCGTCTGTCGGGTGCGGCTGCGTGGGGGGGGCCTCTTTGTCTCCCACCCGCGCACCACCCATGACGGTCACCCGACAAGCGGAACTCTCCCGCGGTGCTTCCCGCCGCGGGCGTCCGCCCGTCCGCGGTTCGATGCCCAGGAGCGGACGGGGTCGGCAGCGCCCCGCCCGGGGCGCGGGGAACTACGCGCTCAGCCACCGACGGCCCGCCGCCACCCGATCGCCCGCCTCAGGGGCGCGGGGGACTGCACGAGCACATGTCCACGGTCCGCGGTCGCTCGGCTGTCGGAATGCCCACGAGCGACCCGCACCTGGTCGGCGAACTGTCACGGCTGGTGCGGCTGGGAAAGGACCCCGGAGTAAACCCGGGCGCAGGCACCGCCCCCGGCCCCATAGGATTGGGCCAAACCACACACACTCACCCAGAGGATCGCTGCATGCCTGGCATCACGCGCGAGGAGGTCGCCCACCTCGCACGGCTGGCGCGTCTGGAGCTGAAGGCCGAAGAGCTCGACCACTTCGCCGGCCAGCTCGACGACATCATCGGCGCGGTCGCCCGCGTCAGCGAGGTCGCCGACCAAGACGTACCGCCGACCTCTCATCCGCTGCCGCTGACGAACGTCATGCGCGCGGACGAGGTCCGTCCGTCGCTCACCCCCGAGCAGGCGCTCTCCGGCGCCCCGGCCCAGGAGCAGCAGCGTTTCAAGGTGCCGCAGATCCTGGGGGAGGACTAATCACCATGACGGACACCAACGTCAACATCATCAAGCTCACCGCCGCGGAGATCGCGCAGAAGATCGCGGCGGGCGAGCTCACGGCCGTGCAGGTCACCGAGGCCCACCTCGCCCGTGTCGAGGCCGTCGACGAGAAGGTGCACGCCTTCCTGCACGTCGACCGCGAAGGTGCTCTCGCGCAGGCCCGAGCCGTCGACGCGAAGCGGGAGCGCGGCGAGAAGCTCGGCCCGCTGGCCGGCGTACCGCTCGCGCTCAAGGACATCTTCACCACCGAGGGCATCCCGACCACTGTCGGCTCGAAGATCCTCGAGGGCTGGATCCCGCCGTACGACGCGACCCTCACCAAGAGGCTGAAGGCCGCCGACGTCGTCATCCTCGGCAAGACCAACATGGACGAGTTCGCCATGGGGTCCTCCACCGAGAACAGCGCGTACGGGCCCACCGGCAACCCCTGGGACCTCACCCGTATCCCCGGCGGTTCCGGTGGTGGCTCCAGCGCAGCCCTCGCCTCCTTCCAGTCGCCCCTCGCGATCGGTACGGACACCGGCGGTTCCATCCGCCAGCCGGCCGCCGTCACCGGCACGGTCGGCGTCAAGCCGACCTACGGCGCGGTCTCCCGCTACGGCATGGTGGCGTTCTCGTCCTCCCTCGACCAGGGCGGCCCCTGCGCCCGTACGGTCCTGGACGCGGCCCTCCTGCACGAGGTCATCGCCGGGCACGACCCGCTCGACTCGACCTCCATCGACGCCCCGGTCCCGCCGGTCGTCGAGGCCGCCCGCAACGGCAGCGTGGCGGGCATGCGCGTCGGCGTCGTCAAGCAGTTCCGCGGCGAGGGCTACCAGGCCGGTGTCGTGCAGCGCTTCGACGAGGCCGTCACCGTCCTCAAGGAGCTGGGCGCCGAGATCATCGAGCTGGACTGCCCGTCCTTCGACCTGGCGCTGGCCGCGTACTACCTGATCGCGCCGTCCGAGTGTTCGTCGAACCTCGCCCGCTTCGACGCCATGCGCTACGGCCTGCGCGTCGGCGACGACGGCACGAAGTCCGCCGAGGAGGTCACCTCCCTCACCCGTGAGGCGGGCTTCGGCCCCGAGGTCAAGCGCCGCATCATGCTCGGCACGTACGCACTGTCGAGCGGCTACTACGACGCGTACTACGGCAGCGCCCAGAAGGTCCGTACGCTCATCACCCGCGACTTCGAGAAGTCGTTCGAGCAGGTGGATGTGATCGTCTCGCCGACCACGCCCACCACCGCCTTCCCGATCGGCGAGCGCGCCGACGACCCGATGGCGATGTACCTCGCGGACCTGTGCACCATCCCGACCAACCTGGCGGGCAACGCCGCCATGTCGCTGCCCTGCGGTCTCGCCCCGGAGGACAACCTCCCGGTCGGGCTGCAGATCATCGCCCCCGCGATGAAGGACGAGAGGCTTTACAAGGTCGGCGCCGCCGTCGAGGCCGCCTTCGTGGAAAAGTGGGGCCACCCGCTGCTCGAGGAGGCTCCGTCGCTGTGAGCGCACTGACCAAGGCCAAGGGCTTCAAGAAGTCCAAGTCCGGCACGTACCTGTCCATCGCGACCACCGCGTTCGGTGCCGTCGGCGTCGCCAAGCAGGCCAGGAAGGCCCGCTCGGAGCACGACACGCTGCGCCTCATCGACGCGGCCGTGTCCGCCGCCGCCATCGTCACCGGCCTCGCCATCCTCTACCGGGAGCTCAAGCGCCTGGGCGACGACGACGTCCTGCTGGGCTGAGAGGGAAGTTTTCACCGTGACCACCACGACCGACGAGCTGGTGTCGTACGAGGACGCCCTGGCGACGTACGACCCCGTCATGGGCCTCGAAGTCCATGTCGAACTCGGCACCAAGACCAAGATGTTCTGCGGGTGTTCCACCGAGCTGGGCTCCGAGCCCAACGCGCAGACCTGCCCCACCTGCCTCGGCATGCCCGGCTCGCTGCCCGTCGTCAACGCGACCGGCGTCGAGTCCGCCATCAAGATCGGCCTCGCGCTGCACTGCGAGATCGCCGAGTGGTGCCGCTTCGCCCGGAAGAACTACTTCTATCCGGACATGCCGAAGAACTTCCAGACCTCCCAGTACGACGAGCCGATCGCCTTCAACGGCTACCTCGACGTGCAGCTGGAGGACGGCGAGGTCTTCCGCGTGGAGATCGAGCGCGCGCACATGGAGGAGGACACCGGCAAGTCCACCCACGTGGGCGGCGCCACCGGCCGCATCCACGGCGCGACGTACTCCCTCCTGGACTACAACCGCGCGGGTATCCCCCTCATCGAGATCGTCACCAAGCCGATCGAGGGTGCGGGCGAGCGTGCCCCCGAGGTCGCCAAGGCGTACGTCGCCGAGCTGCGCGAGCTCATCAAGGCGCTCGGTGTGTCGGAGGCCCGCATGGAGATGGGCCAGATGCGCTGCGACGTGAACCTGTCGCTGCGTCCGCACGGCCGCGAGAAGTTCGGCACGCGCTCCGAGACGAAGAACGTCAACTCGCTGCGCTCCGTGGAGCGTGCCGCCCGCTTCGAGATCCAGCGGCACGCCGCCGTACTCAACAGCGGCGGCACGATCATCCAGGAGACCCGTCACTTCCACGAGGACACGGGGTCGACGACCTCGGGCCGCGTCAAGGAAGAGGCCGAGGACTACCGGTACTTCCCGGAGCCCGACCTGGTCCCCGTCGCGCCGTCGCGCGAGTGGGTCGAGGAACTGCGCGCGGGCCTGCCGGAGCAGCCGCTGGCCCGCCGTAACCGACTGCGCGAGGAGTGGGGCGTGGGCGCCCACGACATGCAGTCGATCCTGAACGCCGGTGCCATCGATCCGATCGTCGCCACGATCGAGGCCGGTGCCGACGCCGCGTCCGCCCGCAAGTGGTGGATGGGCGAACTGGCCCGCAGCGCCAACGAGTCGGGCAAGGCCCTGGAGGACCTGCCCATCACCCCGGCGCAGGTCGCCCGGGTGGCGCAGCTCGTCGCTGCCGGAGACCTGAACGACAAGCTCGCCCGCCAGGTCATCGAGGGCGTCCTCGCGGGTGAGGGCACCCCCGACGAGGTTGTCGAGAAGCGCGGTCTGAAGGTCGTCTCGGACGAGGGCGCGCTCACCGCGGCCGTCGACGAGGCCATCGCCGGCAACCCGGGCGTCGCGGACAAGATCCGCGGCGGCAAGGTGGCCGCGGTCGGCGCCCTGGTCGGCGCGGTCATGAAGGCCACCCGCGGTCAGGCCGACGCGGCCCGCGTCAAGGAACTGATCCTGGAGAAGCTGGGCGTCAGCGAGGGCTGAGCACCCGTAAGTACCCACCTAGGGGGATGCATCGAAGCCGATGCATCCCCCTAATGGCGCCTGCGGGCGGACGTAGCGGAGAAGGAGCGGCGACGGGATGTACGCGATATCCCTGGGTGACGACGGCGTGGAACTGCGGCCCCTGGAGCCCTGGCATGCCGAGGAGTTCCTGGCGCATCTGGAGCGCGGGCGTGACTTCATCGGTCAGTACATCCCCTTCGGGTCCCAGTCCACGGACGTGCCGTCCGCGCGGGCCCACCTCCAGCGGTACGCCGACATGCGCGCCGCGGACACCGGGTTCCTGCACGGCCTGTGGCTGGACGGGAAGCTCGTGGGCGGGGTGCTCTTCCTGAACTTCGACGCGGAGCAGGGCAACTGCGAGGTCGGGTGCTGGCTGGAACCCGCCGCCGCCGGGCGCGGTCTGGTCACGCGCGCGATGAGGCTGCTCATCGACTGGGCGGTCGAGGAGCGCGGGATCCACCGGGTGGAGTGGGTCGCCGCCGCGGGGAACGTGCCGAGCCTCAACGTGGCCAGGCGGCTCGGGATGAGCCAGGACGGGGTGCTGCGGGAGAAGCGGCCCTACAGGGGCGTACGGCACGACTTGGAGGTATGGTCCGTCCTCGCGCCCGAGTGGCGGGCGGCACGCGCGCGTGACGCTCACAACGATCATTAAGAGACTTCTCAGACTCCGTCCGTACGGTGCGGGGCATGGGAACCAAGACAGTTGACGAAGCCGTGGACGCGAACGGCACCGAGGCGAAGAGCGACAAGGAAACCGTGAACGTCACCAAGACCGAGGAGGCGCCGGCCGCCGAGGTCGTCGACGAGCGGGACGCCATCGAGGACGAGGCCGAGGACCTGGATGCCGAGGACCTCGAGGGCGATGACGTCCCCGAGGCCGAGAAGGACGCCTCCGGCGTCGGCCTGGGCGCGGCAGCCGTCGTCTCCGCCGGACTCGGCATCGTGTCGCTCACCGGCAGCTGGGTCGCCACCGTGGCCGCCGCGCGCGAGACCCTCGTGGGCCAGTTGGGGACCTCGTCGACCGCGAGCGTCGCCACGCAGGTCAAGGAGGTCTACGGCGACGCGTGGGCGACCACCGCGCTCGTCGGCGGCCTCTTCGCGCTGCTCGCGCTGCTCGTCGGCGTCTTCGTCCTGGTCCGGCCCGCCTTCGGAGCCCCCGGCAAGCCGCAGGCCGCGTGGATCAAGTCGGTCGCCTGGGCGGGTGTCTCGCTCGGCGTCATCGGCCTGGTGCTCGCGGTCGCCAAGTACTCCGACATCCTGCTCGGACTGCCGTCCACCAGCTGAATCTCCGTACCTCTGAGGGGCCTTAGACCCGCCGTAAGTCACTTACGGCGGGTCTAAGGCCCTTCGCGTCTGCAAGATGCGGAACTCTCCCGATGTGCCGCACCCCCCCTTGGAGACGAAGGTTGAGGCATCGCAAGAAGCGAGGCCGAAACCGACTCTTCACGAGGGGTACGAGATGTTCGAGTACGAGCTCCAGCAGATCCGGTCCACAGAGCTGATCCGAGAGGCCCAGAACGACCGGCTGGCGCGGGAGGTCCTCCGCGCCCGTCGTGCCGCCCGCCGCGCCGCCGCGCGCGAGTCCGGTCGGAACGACACGGAGGGGCAGGCGGATAGCCGCCGCCCCCGCCGGCACCGCTTCGCCCGCGCGGCGTGAGCGGTGAGGCACGGGCGGACGCTGCGGCACGGGCGGACGGCGTGGCACAGGTGGACGGCGGGACGGTGAAGGGCCGCACGGGGGTCGGCCGTCCACAGCCCGGGGTGCCCGTCGTCCTCCCGATAATCGATGCCGCACTGTCGGACCCCTGTGCGATGCTCGGGCCTGTGGAGACCAGGTCCGTCAGCCCGGTGTTCGTCGGCCGCACCGACGAACTGGGAGTACTGCGCGAAGCGCTCTCCCGCGCCGCCGCGGGAGAGCCACAAGCGCTGCTGCTCGGCGGCGAGGCCGGGGTCGGAAAGACGCGTCTGCTCGAGGAGTTCGCCCTCGCGGTCGACCGCGAGGGCGCCGTCTTCGCCTGTGGCGGCTGCGTCGAGATCGGCGCCGACGGACTGCCCTTCGCCCCCTTCTCCACGGCCCTGCGCGCCCTGCGCCGCAGGCTCCCGGACGAGCTCGCCGCCGCGGCCGCCGGGCAGGAGGAGGAACTGGCCCGGCTGCTGCCCGAGTTGGGCGAGTCCGCCCCGGGCCGGCGATTCGACGAGGAGGGCATGGCCCGGCTCTTCGAGCTCACCGCCCGCCTCCTGGAGCGCGTCGCCGCGGACCGTACGGTCGTCATCGCCCTGGAGGACCTGCACTGGGCCGACGCCTCCACCCGCCACCTGCTCGCCTACCTCTTCCGCACCCTGCGCAGCGGCCGCCTCCTCGTCGTCGCCACCTACCGCGCCGACGACATCCACCGCCGCCACCCGCTGCGCCCCCTGCTCGCCGAACTCGACCGCCTCCGCACGGTCCGCCGCATCGAACTCGCCCGCTTCAACCGCGCCGAGGTCGGCCGCCAGATCGCCGGAATCCTCGCCCACGAACCGGACCCGGCCCAGGTCGACGAGATCTTCGAACGCTCCGACGGCAACGCCTTCTTCGTCGAGGAACTCGCCGTCGCCGCCCACCAGGGCTGCCGTACGGGGCTCACGGACTCCCTCCGCGACCTGCTCCTCGTACGCGTCGAAGGCCTCCCCGAGAGCGCCCAGCGGGTCGCCCGGATCGCCGCCGAGGGCGGCTCGGTCGTCGAGTACCGACTGCTCGCCGCGGTCGCGCGACTGGCCGAGGACGACCTCATCGAGGCGCTGCGCGCCGCCGTCGGCACCAACATCCTGCTCGCCTCGCCCGGCGGCGACGGCTACCGCTTCCGCCACTCCCTGGTCCGCGAGGCCGTCAGCGACGACCTGCTGCCCGGCGAGCGCTCCCGCTTCAACCGCCGCTACGCCGAAGCCCTGGAGGCCGACCCGACGCTCGTACCGGCCGATGAGCGCGCCACCCGGCTGGCCAGCTACTGGTACCACGCGCACGACGCGGCCAAGGCCCTGCCTGCCGTCCTCGACGCCTCCGCGGAGGCCCGCTGCCGGCACGCCCACTCCGAGCAACTGCGGCTCCTGGAGCGGGCCATGGAGCTGTGGGACGTCGCCCCCGACGCCGTACGGGCCGAGCTGCGCCCCGTCGACTACGTGGAGGTGTTCCCTCCTTGTGGATGTGACCCCGGCACCACACCCCTGCGCTACCTCGACCTGATGGCCGAGGCGGCCGTCGCGGGCCGGCTGTGCGGGGAGCGCGAGCGCGCCCTGAAGATCACCAAGCGCGCCCTGCACCTCTTGGAGGACGAGCACGATCCCCTGCGCGCCGCCTGGTTCTGGACCCAGCGCTCCCGTCTGGTCCAGGCGCAGGCCCGCGGCGACGGCTGGAAGGAACTCGCCACCGCCCAGGACCTGGTACGCGGCCTGCCGCCGTCGGAGGTGCACGCCGAGGTGCTGTCGGCGGTCGCCAACTGGTGCATGCTGCACGAACCGGGCCCCGGCGCCCTCTCGGCCGCCGAGCGCGCTGTGGAGTACGCGCGCATGGTCGGCGCCCGGGACATCGAGCTGCACGCCCGGCTCACCCTCGGCGGCCTCATGGTCGACTCGGGTGACGTCGAGGCGGGGCTCGCGGAGATGTACGAGGTGAAGGAGCAGGTGGCCCGGCACGGTGCCTCCCTCGTCGTGGGCCGCGTGCACATCAACCTGCCGTCCAACCTGGAGTCGGTCGGCCGCTCCCGCGAGGCCGTCCCGATCCTGCGGGAAGGCATCGAACTCGCCCGGAGGACCGGTCTGCTGGACACCGAGGCCTGGGTGTGGGGCAATCTCGCGGAGTCGCTCTACGCGCTCGGCCAGTGGGACGAGGCCGTCGAGGCGGCGGGGAGCGCGCTGGGCGTGGGGCTCAGCGGCAAGCCGTCCGGCAGCGGCGCCATGCGTCTGGCGGATCTCGCGCTCGCCCGCGGCGACCTCGCCGAGGCAGGTCGCAGGCTCGCCGCCGCCCGCGACCACTTCGGCACGCACGACCCGATGCCGCAGGATTCGCTGCCGCTGGCGCGCACCATGATGGCCATCGCCGCCCGCGAGGGCCGCCTTCTCGACGCCCGCGCCGCCCTGGAGCAGGCCCTCGACGCGGGCTTCCCGCCCGGCACCCAGCGCTACGCCTGGCCCCTGCTGCTCACCGCCGCCACCACGGAGGCCGACGCCCGCGGACTGCCCCTCGCCGAAGCGGGCTGCGCCGAGACCGTGGAACACATCCGCAAGGCCGCCAAGTCCCTGGCCACAGGAGCGCCCGTCTGGCTCGCCCACGAACAGTGGGTGCGCGCCGAACTCCGGCGGGCCGAGGGCCTGGCCGAACCGCACGAGTGGTCCCAGGCGGTCACCGCCTTCGAAGCGCTGGAGCGCCCCTACGACCTCGCCCGCGTCCGCCTCCGCCTCGCCGAGGCCCTGCTGACCGCCGGCACGGACGAGAACGACCGCGCCCGCGCCACCGAACTTCTGCGGCTGGCCCGAGCGGCGGCCGACCACCTCGGCGCGCGCCCCCTCGCCGACGCCGTCGCGCTGCTCGCCCAGCGCGCCCGGCTCGCCCTGGGCCACGCCCCTGGACCGTCCGCCCTGACCCCTGCCGACCCGGCGGGGGCCCTGGGCCTCACCAGCCGCGAGCGCGACGTCCTGCGCCTCGTCGCCGCAGGCCGCAGCAACCGCCAGATCGCCGAGGAACTGTTCATCTCCCCGAAGACCGCCAGCGTCCACGTGTCGAACATCCTGTCCAAGCTGGACGTCTCGGGCCGGGGCGAGGCGGCGGCGCTTGCCCATCGGCTGCGGCTGTTCCCCCCGGAAACCCCCGTGTCCAGGACGGCGAGCTGAGGCATACGCTGGACCGGACCCGGGCCGAGGGAGGCGCCGTGTTCAACATGTTCGAGGAGCTCTTCGCACCAGGCCGCAAGCACACCAACGACGAACGCAGACGGCTGGAACTGACCCGCGTGGACCTGAACGACGGAGACCCGGGCCGGGGCCCCATAGACCTGTCGTCGGGCAAGGTGGTCGTACGGCTGCCCAAGCAGGACCAGGAGCACGAGCAGGACCTTGACCAGGACCAGGGGGACCCGGCGGAGGAGCCCGACCAGGACTGAGGGCCGATCTACTTCACCTCCAGCTCCAGAATCCTGTCGTCCCCCTCACCGGGGCTGCCGCGGCCGTCCGTCTCGCTCGTGACCAGCCAGAGCTTGTCGCCGCCGGCGGAGACCACGGTGCGCAGACGGCCGTACTCGCCCTCGAGGAAGGACTGCGGGGCGGCGGAAGCCTCGGTGCCCTTCAGGGGGATGCGCCACAGACGCTCGCCCTTGAGGCCCGCCATCCAGATGGAGCCCTCGGCATAGGCGATGCCGCTCGGGGAGGCGTCGTCCGTGCCCCACTGGGCGACCGGGTTCTGGTACTCGGCGTCGTCGCTCTTTCCCTCGACCACCGGCCAGCCGTAATTGCCACCGGGCTTGATCTGATTCAGCTCGTCCCAGGTGTCCTGTCCGAACTCGGCGGCCCACAGACGCTGTTTGTCGTCCCAGGCGAGGCCCTGGACATTGCGATGCCCGTACGAGTAGACCACCGAGTCGTCGAAGGGGTTGCCCGGCGCCGGATCGCCGTCCGGCGTCATCCGAAGGATCTTGCCGCCCAGTGACTTCTTGTCCTGTGCCAGGCCCCGGTCACCCGTTTCACCCGCGCCCGCGTACAGCATCTTGTCCGGGCCGAACGCGATCCGGCCGCCGTTGTGGATCACTCCCTTGGGGATGCCCTTGAAGATCGTGTCCGGCGCGCCGAGCTGCTCGCCGGACGGCTTCTTCTCGTCGTACAGCATGCGGACGATGCGGTTGTCCGACGCCGTCGTGAAGTACGCGTAGATCATGTGGTCCGAGGCGAACGTGGGGGAGAGGGCGATGCCCAGGAGGCCGCCCTCGCCCGCGGGGGCCACCCCCGGCACCTCGCCCAGCTCCGTCTTCTTGCCGGTCTCCTCGTCGACCCGGGTGATCGTCGCCTCGTCGCGGGAGGAGACGAGCAGGTCGCCGTCGGGCAGCGGGGCGAGGCCCCAGGGAGACTCCAGGTCCTCGGTGACCGTCCGTACGACCTTCACCGAGCCCTTGGCCGGCGGGGTCTCCTCGGCGGGCGACTGCGAGGACGACGCCCCCGTACTCGTACTCCCGATGCTCGGGAAGGCGCTCCCGACGTCGGACTCTCCCTCGCCGTCGGAGGAACAGCCGGCCGTCACCAGCAGCGTGGCCGCGGCCAACACCGCTGTTACTACTCGACGTTGCACCATCAGGGTCCCTTCGACGCGGCGGTTCTACTGTTCATACACCGCTCGCGCCCCAGGGGTTCCCGATCAATGAACCTCACATCGGCGAAGCCGGGATCACCGACGCGCTTTCAGTCCCAGGACCCCTGTGCCCGCGGCAACCCCGCCACCTCCGCCAGATCCTCCGCCGTCAGCCGCAGCGCGGCCGCCCCCGCGTTCTGGGTGACCCACCGCTCCCGCTTGGCCCCCGGCACGGGGACCACATGCCGACCCTGGGCCAGCACCCAGGCCAGCGCCACCTGCGCGGGCGTGACCTCGTCCCCGTGGTCCCCGCTGTCCCCGTGCCGCCGGGCGATCCGTCGCAGCCCGGCGACGATGGGCTGGTTCGCGGCCATCATCTCGGCTGTGAAACGGGGGTGGCGGGCGCGTACGTCGTCGGGCTCGAAGCCCTCGCCGGGGGTCAGCGTGCCGGTCAGGAAACCGTTGCCCAGCGGCATCGCCGCCAGAAAACCGATTCCGCGCGCCGCGCACCACGGCAGCAGGGCGGCCAGCGCCTCCGTCGACCACACCGACAGCTCCGCCTGCACGGCACTCACCGGAAAGACCTGCTGCACCCGCTCCAGCTGCCGGATCGTTCCGTCATGCATTCGCGCCCCCGAGCGGCGGGCGGAACGCGCACCCACCGCGCACAACCCGAGCGCTCGCACCTTTCCGGCCGAGACGAGTTCGGCCATCGCGCCCCACGTCTCCTCGACCGGAATCTCAGGGTCCGCGCGGTGCAGCTGGTAGAGGTCGATCACGTCCGTCTGGAGGCGGCGCAGCGAGGCGTCGCACGCGCGTTTCACGTAGCCGGGGCGCCCGTTGGCCACGATGTGCTGCTCGCCCACCAGCAGGCCCACCTTGGTTGACACGAAGGCCTCGGAGCGCCGCTCCTTCAGCGCCCGCCCCACCAGCAGCTCATTGGTGAAGGGGCCGTACATGTCGGCCGTGTCGAGCAGCGTCGAACCCCGGTCGAGCGCCGCGTGCACCGCCCGCAGCGACTCCTCGCCCCGCTGCCGCGAACCGGTGTACGCCCAGCTCATCGGCATGCACCCGAGCCCGACCGCCCCCACCTCGAGCGCCGCCGCGCCGATCGTCCTGCGCTCCACCTGGCCGTAACCCTCCCTCTCCTGGCACCCCAACCTAACCTCTGCGCGTCCCGGCGCCTGGCATAGCCTCCTGACCATGACTTCCGATGTGTGGCTCCCGATTCACGCCGACGAGATCGAGGGCCTGCCCGAAGGCCTCAACTACCGTTTCTGGGACGGCGACCAGGAGTTTCCCGCGGATCCCGCCGACTGCGAGTTCTATGTCGTGCCCTATATGAAGCCGCCCGCCGTCTCGCAGCGGCCGATGGCCGACATGACATCGCTGCGCGTCGTGCAGACGCTCTCCGCCGGGGTCGACCACGTCCAGCCGAGCCTGCGGTCCCTGCGCCCGGGCGTGCAGCTGTGCAACGCCCGCGGCGTGCACGAGGCGAGCACCGGCGAGCTCGCCCTCGCCCTGATCCTCGCCTCACTGCGGGGCATCCCCGACTTCGTACGGGCGCAGGACAAGGGGGAGTGGCGGTCCGGGTTCCATCAGGCGCTGGCCGACAAATCCGTACTGATCGTGGGATACGGGTCGATCGGGTCCGCGATCGAAGACCGGCTCGCGCCTTTTGAGCTCGCGCGGGTGGCGCGCGTCGCGCGCTCTGAGCGCACCACGGCGCGCGGTCCGGTGCATCCGCTCACGGAACTGCCCGCCCTGCTCCCCGAGGCCGACATCGTGGTGCTGTCCACGCCCCTCACCGACAGCACGCGTGGCCTGGTGAACGCCGACTTCCTGTCCCGGATGAAGGACGGCGCGCTCCTCGTGAACGTCGCGCGCGGGCAGGTCGTCGACACCTTGGCACTCCTCGCCGAGCTGGAGCGTGGGCGGATCACCGCGGCCCTCGACGTCACCGATCCCGAACCGCTGCCCCAGGGACACCCCTTGTGGCAGGCGCCCGGCGTGCTCATCAGCCCTCACGTAGGCGGTCCCACCTCCGCGTTCCTGCCGCGCGCCAAGCGGCTTCTGGTCACTCAGTTGAATCGTTTCGTGAACCGGGAGCCACTGGGCAACGTGGTCCTTACGACGGGCGCGTAACCGGATCCGGGCACCCTCCGCAGTCCGCCGAATGCGGGCGGTGTCCGCATCTCCGCTGGTCGTCACGGAGCGTAGAGAGGCTATGTCCCTGAGTGACGAGACTGGTGTATCGTCCCGACAGGGGCTGCGCCGCGCACCGTTCGGCGCCGGGGATGGACATTCGGACTGCGAGGGGGGCGACGGGCGATGCACGGCCTATGGACCAACGATCCGACGCGGCAGGGCCGCCGACGACCCTGGCGCGCGGCCACACGCAGATGCGGCCCGAGCGGTCATGGTGGTCATGTTGGTCACCATCACCGCAGGCCAAGCGGCCGCAGGACGCGTGTGCACCCAGCGCACGCGGACCAGCGGGACCCCGCGGCGCGGACCGGGTGGGCCCGGTGAGCTCGCCCCGGGCGCTGCTGACCCGTCGGCCGGTGCCCGGAGGCGGGACGGGAATGGTCTCGCAACTCGTGCTGGCTCTGGTGTGCGCGGCATACGCCGTCGGTTCCGCGCTCGGCTGGGGCTCCGCGACCCTCGCACTGATCATGGGCGACTTCGGGCTGAGCGCCGCTGCGGCCACCGCCGCGGTCTCCTGCTTCGTCTGTGCCCACAGCCGCCGCAGTCGCTTTCGGCCCGCATGGCTGCTGTTCGGGCTCTCCTCCGCCATGGCCTCACTGGGCAATCTGGTCTGGGGGTGGTACGAGGTCGTGCTCCACCGCGAGGTCCCGAGCCCCAGTTACGCCGATCTCTTCTTCCTCTGTTTCGCTCCGCCCGCCATCGTAGGACTACTCGTGCTCGCCAAGAGGCCCGTGACCAAGGCCGGTTGGGTCTGTCTGGCGCTCGACGCCTGGCTGATCGGCGGTTCGTTGCTCACGCTGTCCTGGAGCCTGGCGCTCGCGCAGGCGGCGCAGTTCGGCGGGCCGAGCGTCGCGCACACCGCGCTCTCCCTGGCGTACCCCCTGCTGGACATCGCTCTGGTCAGCATGGTGCTGGCGCTGCACTTCCGGCGCTCGTCGCTGAACCGCTCCGCGGTGAACACCGCCATCGGCGCACTCGCCCTGACCGTGATGTGCGACGCCCTGTTCACCTCGCCGCTCATGCACAACAACTACCGCTCGGGGCAGCTCCTCGACGCGGGCTGGTTCGCCGGTTCGCTGCTCCTCGCGTACGCCCCCTGGGTCGGGCCCCGGATCGGACAGCCGGACGACGACGGGCACGCGCGCGTGGTGCACGAGCACATCCCGGGACAGCGGCACAGGGGCCGACCGGACGGGCATGTGCTCCCGCAGCCAGGTGGCCAGCACCGATATCCGGCCACCCGCCCGATCGCCGGATCGCTGGCCGCGCTCACGCCCTATCTGGCCGCGGCCGTCTGCACGCTGGGGATTCTCTACAACGTCCTCAACGGCCACCGTGTCGACCGCGTGGTGCTCATCACCGCGGGCCTGGTCGTGCTCGCCCTCGTCGTGCGACAGGGCATCATGCTGCTCGACAACATCACCCTCACCCAGGAGCTGGCCCAGAAGGAGAACCACTTCCGCTCCCTGGTGCAGGGTTCCAGCGACGTCATCATGATCGCCGCGCCCAACGGCATCCTGAGGTACGTCAGCCCGGCCGCCGCCGGAGTCTACGGCCGCAACGCCGAAGAACTCGTCGGCTCCGAGCTCGCCTCACTCATCCACCCCGAGGACCTCGGCTGCGTGGTGCACGAAGTGCGACGTTTCCTGGCCGCCAGCAACACCGAGGAGCCCACCACCCGCATCGAGTGCCGCTTCAAGTCCGGCGACGGCGGCTGGCTCAATGTGGAGTCCACCGTCAACCGGCACCACGGCGGCCTCATCTTCAACAGCCGTGACGTCACCGAGCGGGTGCGTCTGCAGGCGCAATTGCAGCACAACGCCGAGCACGATCCGCTCACCGACCTGCCCAACCGCGCGCTGTTCACCCAGCGGGTCCAGCAGGCGCTCTCCGGCCGCCGCTCCTCCGACCGGGGCGCTGCCCTCCGTGGCACGGCCGTTCTCTTCATCGACCTGGACGGCTTCAAGGCCGTCAACGACACGATCGGGCACCAGGCCGGCGACGAGCTCCTCGTCCAGGCCGCCCGCAGACTCCAGGACTCGGTGCGTCAGGGCGACACCGCCGCCCGCCTGGGCGGCGACGAGTTCGCGGCGCTCATCGTCGGTGACGGCAGCCGCGACCGCACCGCGCGTGAGCAGCAGATCCTGGAGCTCGCCGACCGCCTGCGGATCAGGCTCTCGCAGCCGTACGCCATCGACGGCAATGACGTCCGGGTCGCCGCGTCCATCGGCGTCGGCTTCGCCGAGCCGGGCCTGGGCGCGGGAGAGCTGCTGCGCAACGCCGACCTCGCCATGTACCGCGCCAAGGCGGCCGGCAAGGGCCGCGTCGAGCTGTACGCGCCCCAGATGCAGCAGGACGTCGTACGCAAGGCGGAGCTGGCGACGAGGCTGCGCTCCGCCCTCCAGGACGGCGAGTTCGCGCTGCTGCACCAGCCCGTGGTCTGCCTCGAGAATGGCCGGATCACGACGGTCACCGCGCAGGCGCGCTGGCGCTCCTCCCAGGGCGTGCTCTTCACGCCCGCCGAGTTCCTGCGCGTCGCCGAGGACAGCGACAAGACCGCCGAGCTGAGCCGCTGGATGCTGGAGGAGGCCGTCGAGCAGGCCGCCGAGCGCGCCGCCGCGGGCGTCGCGGTGCCCGTCGCCGTCCGCCTGAGCGCCCGGCGCCTGCTGGACCGCTCGATGCCCCTCGGCTCCGTGGAGGCCCTGCTGACCCGCTACGGGCTGCCCTCCGGTGCCCTGATCGTCGAGCTGTCCGACACCGATCCCCGGGTCTCCCCGGACGAGCTGGAGCGTCGGCTGAACGCCCTCAGGCGCCTCGGTGTCCGTATCGCCCTGGAGGGCTTCGGTAGCGGCTGTGCGGCCATCACGGCACTCAGAAGGCTCCCCATCGACGTGCTGAAACTCGACCGAAGTCTCGTCGAGGGTGTTGTCGAGTCCGCCCGGCTGCACAAGATCACCAGCGGGCTGCTGCGCATCGCCACCGACCTGGGGCTCCAATCCGTGGCCGAGGGCGTGGACCTGCCGGAGCAGGTCGTCGCGCTGCGCGCGATGGGCTGCACGCATGGGCAGGGCATGGCGTTCTCCGGGCCGCTCGACGAGTACCGGCTGCGCAGAGCACTGTCTTCCGGCCACTATCCGGTGCCGCACGGGCCGGTCGAGCCCGCGTTCGCGGGCGGTGGCGCAGGGGTGTATACGAGTGGTGTGCCCGCTGCTTACGGGAGCGGAACCGCCCTCCGCTCACATAATGAGACGCCTGTCCCACCCACTTGACAGTCGGTGCGTGCCGGAGGGAGGGTCAATGCCATGCGCACCCGAATTCTCGTACTTGGAAAGCGCGTCGGCTGAAGCTGGTGGCCACCGGACGGACCCGGAACCCCCAGCGACCGCACCCGGCGCGCTCCCCTCGCTTGCCTCACGGCACGAGGGGTTTTTTGTTGCACAGGCACCAGTCGAACACCGTACAAACCTCGCAAAAACCCTCAGCATCGAGAAGAGAATGCCGATGACCGAGCAGGCCACCGGGGCCCACCATCCGCAGCCGCGGCCCCGTTCCGGAGGACAGCAGTCCGCCCCCGAGTACGTCACGGGAGCGAAGTCCCTCATCCGCTCGCTTGAGGAGGTCGGGGCCGAGACGGTATTCGGTATTCCCGGGGGCACCATCCTGCCGGCGTACGACCCGATGATGGACTCCACGCGGGTGCGCCACGTGCTGGTCCGCCACGAGCAGGGCGCCGGCCACGCGGCCACCGGTTACGCGCAGGCCACCGGCAAGGTCGGCGTCTGCATGGCGACCAGCGGTCCCGGTGCCACCAACCTGGTGACCCCGATCGCCGACGCGCACATGGACTCGGTGCCGCTCGTGGCGATCACCGGGCAGGTCGTGTCCAAGGCGATCGGTACGGACGCCTTCCAGGAGGCGGACATCGTCGGCATCACCATGCCGATCACCAAGCACAGCTTCCTGGTCACCAAGGCGGAGGACATCCCCAGGGCGATCGCGGAGGCGTTCCACATCGCCTCCACCGGCCGCCCGGGCCCGGTCCTGGTCGACATCCCCAAGGACATCCTCCAGGCGCAGACCGTCTTCCAGTGGCCGCCCACCCAGGACCTGCCCGGCTACCGCCCGGTGACCAAGCCCCACGCCAAGCAGATCCGCGAGGCCGCCAAGCTGATCACCGCCGCCAAGCGGCCCGTCCTGTATGTCGGTGGCGGCGTCCTCAAGGCGCAGGCCACCGCCGAGCTGAAGGTCCTCGCAGAACTCACCGGAGCGCCCGTCACCACCACACTGATGGCGCTCGGCGCATTCCCCGACAGCCACCAGCTGCACGTGGGAATGCCGGGCATGCACGGTGCGGTCACCGCCGTCACCGCGCTGCAGAAGGCCGACCTGATCGTCGCCCTCGGAGCCCGCTTCGACGACCGCGTCACCGGCAAGCTGGACAGCTTCGCCCCGTACGCCAAGATCGTCCACGCCGACATCGACCCGGCCGAGATCGGCAAGAACCGCGCCGCGGACGTGCCGATCGTCGGGGACGCCCGCGAGGTCATCGCCGACCTGGTCCAGGCCGTGCAGAAGGAGCACAGCGAGGGTCACGTCGGCGACTACACCGCCTGGTGGAACGACCTGAACCGCTGGCGCGACGGCTACCCGCTGGGCTACGACCAGCCGGCCGACGGCTCGCTCTCGCCGCAGCAGGTCATCGAGCGCATCGGGCAGCTCGCGCCGGAGGGCACGATCTTCGCCGCGGGCGTCGGCCAGCACCAGATGTGGGCCGCGCACTTCATCCAGTACGAGAAGCCCTCGACCTGGCTGAACTCCGGCGGCGCCGGAACGATGGGCTACGCGGTCCCGGCCGCGATGGGCGCCAAGGCGGGACAGCCGGACCGCACCGTCTGGGCGGTCGACGGCGACGGCTGCTTCCAGATGACCAACCAGGAGCTCACCACCTGCGCCCTGAACAACATCCCGATCAAGGTCGCCATCATCAACAACGGTGCCCTCGGGATGGTCCGCCAGTGGCAGACCCTCTTCTACAACCAGCGCTACTCCAACACCGTGCTGCACAGCGGCCCGGACTCCGACGGCAAGCAGCCGAGCGCGGGCACCCGCGTCCCGGACTTCGTGAAGCTGTCGGAGGCCATGGGCTGCTACGCGATCCGCTGCGAGTCCCCGGACCAGCTGGACAAGGTCATCGAAGAGGCGAACTCCATCAACGACCGCCCCGTCGTGGTCGACTTCATCGTCCACGAGGACGCGATGGTGTGGCCGATGGTCGCCGCCGGCACCTCGAACGACGAGATCATGGCCGCCCGGGACGTCCGCCCCGACTTCGGCGACAACGAAGACGACTGAGAGAGAGCCGAGTCAGAACCATGAGCAGCAAGCACACCCTCTCCGTCCTCGTCGAGAACAAGCCCGGTGTTCTCGCCCGGATCACCGCCCTGTTCTCCCGGCGCGGCTTCAACATCGACTCCCTTGCCGTGGGTGTCACCGAGCACCCCGAGATCTCGCGCATCACCATCGTGGTGAACGTGATCGAGGCTCTGCCGCTCGAACAGGTCACCAAGCAGCTCAACAAGCTCGTCAACGTCCTGAAGATCGTCGAGCTGGAACCCGGCTCGGCCGTTCAGCGGGAACTCGTTCTGGTGAAGGTCCGCGCCGACAACGAGACGCGCTCCCAGATCGTCGAGATCGTCCAGCTGTTCCGCGCCAAGACCGTGGACGTCTCCCCGGAGGCCGTCACCATCGAGGCCACCGGCGGCGCCGACAAGCTCGAGGCCATGCTCAAGATGCTGGAGCCGTTCGGCATCAAGGAGCTCGTCCAGTCCGGCACGATCGCGATCGGACGCGGGGCGCGTTCGATCACGGACCGGTCGCTGCGCGCGCTGGACCGATCCGCGTAAGGCTGTAAACGGTCGTACCCGAGTCCGTAAACGGTCTTCCTGAGTCCGTGAACGGCATTGAGTATGGGCGGTCGGTGATCGTCGGCCGCCCGTATGCCGAGACCCGAAAACTTCCCTCCCCCAGCCCGCCGTACGGTGGGACGCAACACCGCACACCAAGGAGAACCCCAGTGGCCGAGCTGTTCTACGACGACGACGCCGACCTGTCCATCATCCAGGGCCGCAAGGTCGCGGTCATCGGTTACGGCAGCCAGGGCCACGCCCACGCGCTGTCGCTCCGTGACTCGGGTGTCGACGTCCGGGTCGGTCTGCACGAGGGCTCCAAGTCCAAGGCGAAGGCCGAGGAGCAGGGGCTGCGCGTGGTGAGCCCGTCGGAGGCCGCCGCCGAGGCCGACGTCATCATGATCCTGGTTCCGGACCCGATCCAGGCCCAGGTCTACGAGGAGTCCATCAAGGACAACCTGAAGGACGGCGACGC
>NZ_JBEZLR010000132.1:0-25321 GCF_040652275.1 Streptomyces sp. NPDC048275 | reverse complement strand
TCAGGGAGCGGTCGTCCTGGAGGAGGACGGGCCGGTCGGGGGTGAGGTCGGCGCGGCGGGCGACCAGTTCCCAGAGGGTGCGTGATGCGCCCAGAACGTGGGTCTGCGCCCGGTGCGGCGGGTGGGGGTCCCCCCTGCTCGAAGAGCTTGGAGGAGCGTGCATGGCGTCGCGAGGCAGGCGGGAATGTGACGACAGAGCCAGGGCCTGTCGTTTGGATCAGGTCGCGGGGAATCGACGATGCCTTGTCGGCGTGATCCAAACGACAGGCCCTAGGTCCAGCGGGCGTCCGCAGGGTCCCCCTTCAGCCCGGCGGCGTCCCCGTGTCAAAACCCCCATGGCGAAAACCCCGTGGCAAAAAAACAATGCCCGCGCAGCTCCCCAGCTGCGCGGGCATTTGTGCCGTCCGCCGCACCCCCGTCCCCACGGGGTTTCATGGCCGGATGTCCCCGCCCGGACCGCTCTTCCGGGCCTGGGGCGCCGCTCAGCGCCCCAGCATCACGCCCACGGACGACGCTTGTGTGACCACTGACTCCCAGCCGCCGAAGACGACCACGAGCAGGGCCGCCAGGGGCAGAACCATCGCTGTCGCCACCAAGGGGTGGCGCCGGCCCTGGCGCTGCGTGCCGAACGCGGCGGTGTACGCGGTGTACGCCCTGCGTCCCTGCGTGCGGATCGCCGTCCGCGGTGCCGTGTGGGCCATGGTCCCTCTCCTGACCGAGCATCTATGTGGTTGGCAGCGGCGGGTGTCTGACCTCGGGGGACGAGTGCTGCACCCGCCGCTTGACCTCAAATCTATGGGCGCGGCGGAGTGGGGTCGTCATGCCCTCGTACCGATTGCCGGGCCTCCCGGAGGATGAGCGACTACCTGCGGAGTACTCCCCTGGGTGGAGACGCGGACCTAGGTCTCAGGGTCTTCCCCGAGGAGGCGTCCGATGTGCCCCTACTGTTCCGAGCTGTCCTCCCTGGGAACCGGCTGCTCGACCAGCGCCAGCACCCGTGTTGCCATGAAGCGGGCGGTGCGCACCACTGATCCGCTTCGGGTGACTTCGCTCACTTCCACGACACCTCGACGCACCGCCGTCTCCACCCTGCGGCCCGCCCTGCTCGCCACCACCTCGTACGTACGCGTCGTGTCCCCGGCGTCCACGACTATCTCCACTCGATCACCCTTCACGGGTTCAATCGCCCTTCTGTGACGGATGGTTGGGATCACAGGCGGACCAAAGCCCTCCTGTTCGCACATTCCCTGACCACCTTTCAAGTTTCCCACCCGGCACTGACAATCGATCGGGCCAGGAGGGCGCGGCCTCTGCGCGCACCCGGCCGCGGAAACGTAAGCTGTGGCTCGTCAAACGGACCGGGCAGCGGGGATGGACATGGCGATGATGCGCCTGAGGCGCGAGGACCCGCGTGTCGTCGGCTCGTTCAGGCTTCACAGGCGGCTCGGCGCGGGTGGCATGGGCGTGGTCTACCTGGGCTCCGACCGGCGTGGCCAGCGGGTCGCGCTGAAGGTGATCCGGCCGGATCTGGCGGAGGATCAGGAGTTCCGGTCGCGGTTCGCCCGCGAGGTCTCGGCGGCCCGACGGATCAAGGGCGGATGCACGGCACGGCTCGTGGCCGCCGATCTCGAGGCGGAGCGGCCGTGGTTCGCCACGCAGTACGTGCCCGGGCCCTCCCTGCACGACAAGGTCGCCGAAGAAGGCCCGATGGCGGCCACCGACGTGGCTGCCGTCGGTGCCGCGCTCTCCGAGGGGCTCGTCGCCGTGCACGAGGCCGGTGTCGTCCACCGGGACCTCAAGCCGTCCAACATCCTGCTGTCCCCGAAGGGGCCGCGGATCATCGACTTCGGCATCGCCTGGGCCACGGGAGCCTCGACGCTCACTCATGTCGGTACGGCTGTCGGCTCGCCCGGCTTCCTCGCGCCCGAGCAGGTGCGCGGGGCGACCGTGACCCCGGCCACGGACGTGTTCGCGCTCGGGGCCACGCTGGCGTACGCGGCGACCTCCGACTCGCCCTTCGGGCAAGGCAGTTCCGAAGTGATGCTCTACCGAGTGGTGCACGAGGAGCCGCAGCTGCACGGCGTTCCGGACGCGTTGGCCCCGCTCGTCCGCGCGTGCCTGGCGAAGGACCCCGAGGAGCGGCCCAGCACGCTCCAACTGTCCCTGCGGCTCAAGGAGATCGCGGCACGCGAGGCACAGGGCCTGGCGGATGTCCGCCCGCCCGCGCCGCGCAACGATCCCGACCGGCCGACGGGACGCCTCGCCGAGCAGTACGCCGAGCAGCGCACCCAGCGTCGCCCGCAGAGCACTCCCCCGCCGCGTACGAGCGGGACGAATCCGCCGCGTACGGGCGGGACGAACTCTTCCCGTACGGGCGGGACGAACGGCGGCTCACGGTCGGCGCCGTCGGGTTCGCGCCCCGCACCCGCGCGGAACACCGGCCGCTCCGGCAGCAGGCCCGCGCCCCGCAGCGGTGCCGGGCGGCCGTCTCCTCGGACCACCGGGACCGGACGGCGGCCCGCGAACCCGCGGCTGCTGCGCCAGCGGCTCTTCGTGTTCGTCGTGGTGACCCTGCTCGTCGCGCTGGGCATCGCGGCGGCGCAGGGGTGCCAGGGACCGGCGCGCGGGCTGGACGACGGAGGCGTGCGGAAGGACGTACGGCAGGAGCAGCCGTCGTTCGCACCGCTGCCCACCGAGGGTTTGATGGCGGAGCAGTACCGGAGTGACATGCACAAGGACGGCTAGGGCGACCGGGGACTGTACGGCGGTCCACCACAGGGGTGGTCGAGCTCCCGGGCGGCTCGTCGTCCGGAGTGTCAGATGCCTGGGCGGCCCGTCGCCACCGCGTAGAAGGCGACGGCGGCCGCCGCGCCCACGTTGAGCGAGTCGACTCCGTGGGCCATGGGGATGCGGACCCATTCGTCCGCCGCCATCAGGGCCTGCGTGGACAGGCCGTCGCCCTCCGCGCCCAGCATCAGTGCGACCCGGTCCATCCGGTGCGGGGCCGCCTCGTCGAGAGACTTCGCCTTCTCGTCCGGGGTGAGGGCGAGCAGGTTGAAGCCGGCCTCGCGGACCGATTCCAGGCCCTTGGGCCAGGAGTCGAGACGCGCGTACGGGACGGAGAAGACCGCGCCCATGGAGACCTTCACGGAACGGCGGTAGAGCGGGTCGGCGCAGTCCGGGGAGAGCAGAACCGCGTCCATGCCGAGGGCCGCGGCGGAGCGGAAGATCGCGCCGATGTTGGTGTGGTCGTTGACCGACTCCATGACGACCACCCGGCGGGCCGAGCGCAGGAGTTCGTCCGCCGTAGGCAGCGGCTTGCGCTGCATGGAGGCGAGCGCGCCGCGGTGCACGTGATAGCCGGTGACCTGCTCGGCGAGCGCCGGTGTGACCACGTACACCGGCGCCGGGAGCTCGTCGATGACGTCGCGCATCACGTCGACCCACTTGGCGGACAGGAGCATCGAGCGCATCTCGTACCCGGCGTCCTTGGCCCGTCTGATGACCTTCTCGCCCTCGGCGATGAACAGGCCCTCCGCGGGTTCGCGCTTGCGGCGCAGTTCCACGTCGGTCAGGCCCGTGTAGTCGCGCAGACGCGGGTCGTCGGGGTTCTCAACGGTGATGAGATCGGCCACAGGGTGATACTGCCTTGTCCTGGGTGCGGTGCCAACGGCTTGGAAGGGGTTGGGTTACCCCGGGTT
Organism: Streptomyces sp. NPDC048275; assembly: GCF_040652275.1. Taxonomy (NCBI): domain Bacteria; kingdom Bacillati; phylum Actinomycetota; class Actinomycetes; order Kitasatosporales; family Streptomycetaceae; genus Streptomyces; species Streptomyces sp. NPDC048275. The sequence continues at coordinate 21,620 of NZ_JBEZLR010000132.1, read as the reverse complement.
ACTCGGCGGGCTCGGAGGGGGTGCTCCCGGGGAGGGCGGCGCCCACGTTCACGACCGGGCCGATGACGATCACTGCGGGGGGCTTCACGTCCTGCGCCGTGACGGTCTCGGCGACCGTCGCCAGGGTCGCGTCGACGCGGCGCTGCGCGGCGGTCGTGCCTTCCTGCACCAGAGCGACCGGGGTGTCGGCCGGTTTGCCGTGCGCCATCAAGGTTTCGGCGATGCGGCCGATCTTGTCGACGCCCATCAGCACGACGAGCGTGCCGCGCAGCTGGGCGAGGGCCGGCCAGTCGACCAGGGAGCGCTCGTCGTCAGGGGCGACATGACCGCTGACCACGGTGAACTCATGTGCGACACCGCGGTGGGTGACGGGGATACCGGCCGCGCCCGGCACCGAGATCGAGCTGGAGATGCCCGGGACGATCGTGCAGGCGATGCCCGCCTCGGCGAGTGCCTGGGCCTCCTCCATGCCGCGGCCGAAGACGAACGGGTCACCGCCCTTGAGGCGGACGACCGACTTGCCCTGCTTGGCGTGCTCGATCAGCGCGTTGTTGATCGCTTCCTGAGCCATGAAACGGCCGTACGGGATCTTCGCCGCGTCGACCACCTCGACGTGCGGCGGGAGTTCGGCGAGCAGGTCACGCGGGCCGAGGCGGTCCGCGATGACCACGTCCGCCTCGGCGAGCAGACGTCGGCCTCGGACCGTGATCAGATCCGGGTCGCCGGGGCCGCCACCGACCAGGGCGACGCCGGGGGTGCGGGTGCGGTGGTGGGGCGCCACCAGGGTGCCGTCACGCAGGCCCTCGACGACCGCGTCGCGGATCGCCGCGGTGTGGCGCGGATCCCGGCCGCGCGCGTCCGTGGTGAGGACCGCCACCGTCACGCCCTCGCTGTGTCCCGTCGCCGGGGTCCAGGCCGTCGCCGCGTCGGCGTCGTCGGAACGGACGCACCAGACGCGGTGGCGCTCGGCCTCGGCGGAGGCGCCGGTGTTCGCCTCGGGGTCACTGGTGGCGATCAGGGCGTACCAGGCGTTCGCCAGGTCGCCGTCCTCGTACGGGCGCCTCGTCCAGGTGATCTCGCCCGCGTCCGCCATCGCCTCGACGGACGGGGTGGCCTCGGGCGATACGAGGTGGATGTCCGCGCCTGCCGCGATGAGCGCCGGGAGTCGGCGCTGGGCCACCTGGCCGCCGCCGAGGACGACTACGCGGCGGCCGGTGAGGCGGAGGCCTACGGGGTAGGCGGGGTGTTCGGCCATGGAGGTGCGGCTCCTCGTGCGGGGCCGCTGCGCTGGGCTGGAGCGGCCTTGACGTGCTGTTTCTGAGTGCGGGACCACCATACGGCGGGGGTGGGAGGGGTTCTTTCCCCAAGCCCACCCCTTCCCGAAACGGAGCTCCGCCCCGGGCCCCTGTTCGTCTGCGGGCCGTGGGCGGTTGTGGGCCGTGGGCGGTTGTGGGCGGGCGTTCCGCCCTTGCGGAACGCCCGCCCACAACCGTGCGGGCCTACTTTTCCGTTACCCCTGCGGAATCGAACGTCGCCACCTCGTGCATCGCCCTCGCCGCGCTCTGCACCACCGGCAGAGCCAGCAGCGCTCCCGTGCCCTCGCCCAGGCGGAGGTCGAGGTCGACCAGGGGGCGCAGGCCCAGCTTGTTCAGGGCGGCGACGTGGCCGGGCTCCGCGCTGCGATGGCCCGCGATGCAGGCCGCGAGGACCTCGGGGGCGACGGCGCGGGCCACGAGGGCCGCGGCGCCGGCGCTGACGCCGTCCAGGATCACCGGCGTACGGAGGGAGGCACCGCCCAGGAGCAGACCGACCATCGCCGCGTGCTCGAGGCCACCGACGGCCGCCAGGACGCCGATGGGGTCGGCCGGGTCCGGCTGGTGGAGTTCGATGGCGCGGCGTACGACCTCGGTCTTGCGGGCCAGGGTCTCGTCGTTGATGCCGGTGCCGCGGCCCGTCACCTCGGACGGGTCGGTGTCCGTGTAGATCGAGATCAGGGCTGCGGACGCCGTGGTGTTGGCGATGCCCATCTCGCCGGTCAGGAGGGCCTTGTTACCGGCCGCCACCAGGTCCCGGGCCGTCTCGATACCCACCTCGATCGCCGCGATGACCTCCTCGCGGGTCATCGCGGGACCCGTGGTCATGTCGGCGGTGCCCGGGCGGATCTTGCGCGGCAGCAGACCCGGGGTGGCCGGGAGGTCGGAGGCGACACCCACGTCGATGACGCAGACCTCGGCGCCCACCTGGTTGGCGAAGGCATTGCAGACCGCGCCGCCGCCCAGGAAGTTGGCCACCATCTGCGCGGTGACCTCCTGCGGCCAGGGGGTGACGCCCTGGGCGTGCACGCCGTGGTCGCCGGCGAAGATCGCGACGGCGGCCGGCTCCGGGATCGGCGGCGGGCACATGCGGGACAGGCCCGACAGCTGCGCGGAGATGATCTCCAGCATGCCGAGCGCGCCCGCGGGCTTGGTCATCCGCTTCTGCCGCTCCCACGCCTCGCCGAGCGCCTTGGCGTCCAGGGGCCGGATGTTGGAGACGGTCTCGGCGAGCAGGTCGTGCGGCTCCTCGCCGGGCAGCGCGCGACGGCCGTACGTCTCCTCGTGCACGACCCACGACAGCGGACGGCGCTTGGACCAGCCGGCCTGCATCAGCTCGGGCTCGTCCGGGAACTCGTCGACGTAGCCGACGCAAAGGTAGGCCACGACCTCCAGGTGTTCGGGGAGGCCGAGCGCGCGCACCATCTCGCGCTCGTCGAAGAAGCTGACCCAGCCGACGCCGAGGCCCTCCGCGCGGGCCGCGAGCCAGAGGTTCTCCACCGCGAGCGCGGAGGAGTACGGGGCCATCTGCGGCTGGGTGTGGCGGCCCAGGGTGTGGCGGCCGCCGCGGGTCGGGTCGGCGGTGACGACGATGTTCACCGGGGTGTCGAGGATGGCCTCGATCTTCAGTTCCTTGAACTGCTTCGCGCGGCCCTTGGGGAGCGACTTGGCGTACGCGTCACGCTGACGGGCGGCCAGTTCGTGCATCGACCGCCGGGTGTCGGCGGAGCGGATCACGACGAAGTCCCAGGGCTGGGAGTGGCCGACGGACGGCGCGGTGTGCGCCGCCTCCAGGACACGGAGAAGTACGTCGTGCGGGATCGGGTCGCTGCGGAAGCCGTTGCGGATGTCGCGGCGCTCGCGCATCACGCGCAACACAGCCTCGCGCTCCACGTCGTCGTAGCCGGGGGCCGCCGGGCCGGTGGACTCTCGTACGTCTTCCACTACGGCCGTGCTCTCTTCCTGGTCGGCGACCCGGGTGTCCAGGTCCTCCGCTTGCTGTGCGACTACGGGCTCCGGGTCCGCGGGGAGCGGCTCCGGTACGGGGGGTGTGTCGGCCTTACGGGGCGCGGGCACCGAAGTGACCGCCTCCGCTTCGGCGGTGGGGGTCTCCAGGTCCTCCACGGGGGCCACCTCCGCCGCGTCGGCGACGACCGGAGCCTGCTCCTGCACGGGCTCCTCGGCCGGGGGCTGCTCCTCCTCGGGAAGGGGCGGCACGGTCATGGGGTGCGGCGGGGTCGGGGCCAGATGCGGGGTCGTCGGCACCGTGCCCTCGACAGGCACGAACTGGCCGACGGGCTGTTCCGCCGCTGGTTCCAGGGGTGCGTCCTGGAATCCGGCCGCGCCTGACGCGCCGCCGGGGAGGTGCTCGCCGTGCGACTGGTTCATCTGGTTCATGGCCGCCTGGGGCGCCTGCGCGGGTACGGCGACGCCGACCGGCACGCCGGCCTCGGCGAACGCGGCGTGCGCCTCGGCGGGGGCCATGAACTGGGCGGCCTGGACCGGGAAGGCCTCGACGCCGGGGACCACCTCCGCGTGCGAAGCCTCCACGGAGAGAGCGGCCTGCGCCTGCGCGTCGTCGGAAGCGTGCGGGGCGTCCGCCACGAGGGGCCCCGGGGCGGGCACGGACCGGGCGGCCTCCCCTGCGGATCCGCCGTCCGCTCCGGCGTCCGCCTCGGCACCGGCGTCCACGAACTGGGCCACAGGTTCCATGATATGGACACCGGCATCCGCGAGCTGGGCGGCCTGGACCGGGAACTGGGGTGCCGGGTCCACTGCCTGGGCGGACGGGTCCACTACCTGGGCGGCCGTTTCCGCGAGGGGGCCGGCCGGGTCGGCGAGGTGAACGGACGGGTCGGCGAGGTGGACCTGCGGGTCGGCGAGGTGGGCTGCCTCTTCGGCGACCTGCTGCAAAGCCGCGGGGGTCGCCTGCGGGTCCTGCACGACGTGGAGATTCTGCTCGGGCGCGACGTGCTCCTCGTCCGCCGAGACCTGCGCCGGGACGGTGGCATGCGCGACCCCCTGGACGTCGGTGACATGCTCGGCGACCTCGTCGCCACTGTCGCTGCCGTTACCGCCGTCGCCGCCGCTGTCGCCAGCCGGCGGAACCGCGTGCGGCACCTCCTGGGCTGCCGGGAAGGGAGTGGCGTCCGAGAGCTGCGGAGCGTGCAGGTCCAGCGAGCCGTCGAGCGCGTACGCGGCCTCGGCGCCCTGTGCAGACTCCGGAGTCTGCACAGCGAGATGGCCCTCCGCCGCCTCGGGCGAGTGGTCGACCTCCGGAACGACCTGCGGCGCCGCCTCAAGACCCGCGCCCTCAGGTGCCTCCGGCGCCTGAAGAGCCGATCCGAGCCCCGCGGCCTCGGCAGCCTCCGGCGCTCCCGCCACCTCCGCGACCGGCACCGCCGCTGTCTCCGCCACCGTCCCCGGCTCGGCGACCGGCACGGCCTCGGATCCCTGTCCGTCTCCCGGAACGACCGTTTCTGCAGCCGCCGCCTCGGAGCCCACCGGCGGAGCTCCCCACGGCACCGCCCCCTGCGGCGGAATCTCGGCGAGCTGCGGTACGTCGAGGTACTCGGGCCCGACGGTCGGGGGACCGGCCTGCCGCACCGGAGCCACCGGACTCGCCGCGTAGGCCGGGGTGGCGAGCGGTGCCGCGGCGGGGCCGCGGTCGGCGAGCGAGCGCACAGGGCTCGCGGAGCCGTCCGGGGTCGGCGGACCGAGGTGCAGTGGGCGGCGCGGCGGCGGCAGGTGTGGAGCGGGCGCGGGGTTCGGCACGCGGACACCACTGAGGTCGACCGAGCCGCTGTCCCGGCCGGCCGTCTCGTGCGGACCCGGCTCGTGGACGAGCGGCTCGTGAGCGAGCGGCTCATGGACGAGCGGCTGCGGGGCCGGCGGCGCCACCTCGTTGCCCCAGGCGCCCTGCGCGCCCGGCATGAGGAGCAGGTCGTCGTCCTCGGTGGGATTCTCGGAGGGGTCGAGGAAGGTGTACGCGCCCGGGGCGAGGACGCCCGGCTGCTCCACCATGCCTGCGTTCTCCGGCAGTCCCTCGCCCGGGACCTGGCCGGTGTCGGTCATGCGTACCCCTCGCCCATCGGTTAGTGCTTCCAAGTCCAGCTCGCCCGGAACGGCGCACCGACCGCCCCGTAGTGAAGAACGAGCGTGCGTGCCCAGCGGCACGAACGACCGGCCAACAAAGGCGACAAAGCCATTAACTGGCATTGTCCCGGTCGTCCGGCCCTCGCGACACCTGATCCGCGACGGCCCGCTGTGGACTGCGCCACGTTGCGCGTCCTCCGGTTCTGCCGTACCACACACGCCTCAAAACGGGCGGGTTTTCCGGACATTGGCCTACGAAAAGCCGATCCCCTGAGAGCGGTACAACGATCGGCCAGCCTACCGCGCGCGGTACGACAACAGGATCACGGGTTGCGATCGGGCAGACGTCCGGTGAGCAGGAAAGCGACGCTCCGCTCCTTCTCCGCCCAGGCCCTCGTGTCGAGTTCGACGGACTGCAGGAGGGCGCACTCGACGTGGTAGCCGTGCTCGGTGAGATTGCGGCCGATGAGTTCGGCCGCGTCGCGGGTCGCCGCGTGCGTCACGATGCGCTGCGGACGGCGGTCGGCGACGGCCGAGACGACCGCCGCTCCCCCACCGCCGACGCGCACGACGTCGGGTTCGGGAAGGTTCTCCAGAATGTGCGGGGCGGCGCCGTGCACGATCTGCATCTGGACGCCGTAGCGGCGGGCGGAGTCTTCGGTGCGGGCGCAGGACCCGGGGTTGCGGTCGACCGCGATGACCGCCGCGCCGGTGCGTGCGGCTTCGGTGGCGAAGGCGCCACTGCCCGAGCCGATGTCCCACACGAGGTCCCCGACGCGCGGTCCCAGGCGGGCGAGTTGGGCGGCGCGCAGCAGATCCGTTTCGCCTTCGCCGAGTGCGCCGCCGTACGCCTCGGCGGGCAGGGCCCAGCCGCGCGGCCCGGTGCCGGGGTCGCGTCCGGCGATCCAGCCACCGTCCTCGGCCGTGGCGACGAAGCCGCCGATGACGATGACGACATTGGGGTCGCGCCAGGTGTGGTCGGCGGCCTTGTCGGAGGTGAGGATCGTGACCCGCTCGCGAGCGGTGCCGAGCTCCTCGCAGATGACGAAGGTGCGGTGCACGCCCTCGAGGAGCAGCCCGAGTTCTGCGGGGCCCGCCCCGGGCGAGGTGAGGACGGCGACCTTGGTGTGGGCGCGGCACACGTTCACCGCGCGTCGCAGGGTGCGGCGATGTGCGACGACCACCTGTGCGTCGTCCCAGGGCATGCCGGCGCGGGCGAAGGCGGCGGCCACCGAGGAGACGGCGGGGACGACTTCGACCTCCAGCCCGAACTCGCGGGCGCGCAGGGTGCGTACGACGCCGAAGAAGCCCGGGTCCCCGTCGGCGAGGACGACGGCGGCACCCCGGTGGTTCGCGATGCGGCGGGCGGCGAGGGCGACGCTGCCGAGCCGGATGCGTTCGGCGGCCGCGGGTACCTCGGGGAGCGAAAGGTGATGAGCCGCGCCGGCCACCAGTGTCGCCGCGCCGAGGGCAGAGCGCGCCGCGGCGGTCAGTGGCGAGCCGTCCCAGCCGATCACCGTGACCCGGTCGGCCATCGTCGTCAGTCTCCAGAAGGTTTTCGCAGGTCGTCAGGGGGTAGCCCGCGGGCGCTCCGTGAGGGTACCTGGTGTCGCTGGGTGGTGCGGCGCGGGCCTCCAGGTCCTGTCGTCACATTCCCGCCTGCCTCGGGCGGACGGCGGGAATGTGACTACAGGACCTAGCCCCCCGAATTCAGTTCCAGTCGGAGAACGACGTGAAACCACCGGTGTCGGCGAACTGCTCGCCGACACCGTCGAGGTCCTCCGGCAGGAGGCTCCAGACGATGAAGTCGGTACGGAGGTCCACCCAACGGCCGTCCTCGGTGCGGGTGTGCGCTATGCAGGCGTTGCGCAGGACGCCCTCGCTGATGCAGCCGATCTTCTGGGCGACCTGCTGCGAGGCGGTGTTGTCGGCGGCCGTGCGCAGTTCGATGCGCTCGAACTTCTGGTCGCGGAACAGCCATTGGGCGGTCGCGAGGGCGGCCTCGGAGGCATAGCCCTCGCCGCGGGCCCAGGGAGCGATGATGTACGACAGTTCGGTGGACCGCACGTGCCAGTTCGTCTTGCCGAGCTGGAGAACGCCGACCAGCCGCTGGGTGAGGAACTCGGTGACGGCGAGGTCGAGGCCGCGGCCCGCGGTGCGTTCGGTGGGCGCGTACTCGGTGATCCAGCCGCGGGCGGCGTCCTCGGTGTAGGGCTGGGGCACGTCGGTCCAGGCCGCGACCTGCTCGTCGTTCATCATCTCGGCCAGAGCGGGGACGTCGTCCTCTTCGAGGGCGCGCAGAACCAACCGCTCCGTGCTGATGGAGATGTCGGGGAAGGTGCTGGTCATGCGCCGCTCCGTAACCGTCGGGGACTTCGGGCCGTTGCGAAACCTAGGATTCCCGCGGGCCCGCTGAACTGCCCAGCATGCAGCATGAAACCACCGTGACGCACGACGGGGTCCACTCCGGACGATGGAGTGGCCCCCGTGCGGTGCCGAGAGCTGTCAGCCGGAAGTGACCGGCAGGACCGAGCCCTTGTACTTGTCCTCGATGAACTTCTTCACCTCGGGCGAGGTCAGGAGCTCGACGAGCTTCTTGACCCGCGGGTCGTCCTCGTCGCCCTTCTTGACCGCCAGCAGGTTCGCGTAGGGGTTGTCCTTCGCGGACTCCAGGAGGACCGCTTCGGTGGCGGGGCTGAGCCCCGCGTCCTGTGCGTAGTTGTTGTTGATCACCGCTGCGGCCACGTCGTCGAGCGAGCGCGGCAGCTGGGCGGGCTCCAGCTCCTTGAACGTCAGGTGCTTCGGGTTGGCCGTGATGTCCTCGGGGGACGCGGTCGTTCCGGCAGCCTCATCGAGGGTGATGACCCCCTTGGAGGCAAGGAGCTTGAGGGCGCGTCCCTCGTTGGTGACGTCGTTGGGCACCGCGACGGTGGCTCCGTCGGCGAGTTCGGTGACGTCCTCGACCTCCTTCGAGTACACGCCCATGGGCGGCAGGTACGCCTTGACGACCGATACCAGGTCCGTGCCCTTGGACTTGTTGAAGTCGTCCAGATAGGGCTGGTTCTGGTAGAGGTTCGCGTCGAGCGAGCCCTCCTGGAGCGCGGTGTTCGGCAGGACGTAGTCCGTGAACTCCTTGATCTCCAGATCGAGGCCCGCCTTCTCGGCGAGGTCCTTCTTTATGTACGACAGGACCTCGCCGGCCGGTACGGCGGTGGCGCCGACGACCAGGGCGTCGTTGTCACCGCCGCCGGAGTCCGAGCCCGAACCACAGGCCGTCAGTCCGAGGCCGAGGGCTACCGCGGCGGACACCGCGGATATGACCTGCTTGCGCATTGCGTTGACCTCTCTGGAAACTGGTCGCGCCGTCAGAACGACGCGATGACGGAACCCTCGTACTTGTCCTCGATGAACTTCTTGACCTCGGGCGAGGTGAGGAGCTTGGCGAGCTTCTTCACGCGCGGGTCGTCCTCGTCGCCCTCCTTGACGGCGAGGAAGTTGCCGTACGGGTTGTCCGTGGCGGACTCCAGGACGAGGGCGTCCTTGGCGGGCGAGAGGTCGGCCTCGATGGCGTAGTTGCCGTTGATCACCGCGGCGTCGACGTCGTCCAGGGAGCGCGGGGTCTGGGCCGCCTCCAGCTCCTTGAACTTGAGGTTCTTCGGGTTCTTGGTGATGTCCGAGGGGGTCGCTTCGTTGCCCACGCCGTCCTTGAGCGTGATGATCCCGTTGGCGTCGAGGAGCTTGAGGGCGCGTGCCTCGTTGACGCTGTCGTTCGGGACGGCGATCGTCGCACCGCTCTTCAGGGCGTCGGCGCTCTTGACCTTGTGGGAGTAGAGGCCGAGCGGCTCCAGGTGCACCGTGACGACGGGCACGATGTGGGTGCCGTTCTTCTTGTTGAAGTCGTCGAGGTACGGCTGGTTCTGGAAGTAGTTGGCGCCCACGGACCCGTCCTCGGTCGCCGTGTTCGGCGTCACGTAGTCGGTGAACTCCTTGACCTCCAGGTCGAGGCCCGCGTCCTTCGCCAGGTTGTCCTTCACGTAGTTGAGGATCTCGGCGTGCGGGACGGGGCTCGCGGCAACGATCAGCGGACCGCTGGTGTCGGCGGCGGAGTCCTTCTCCGAGCCGCAGGCACTGAGGCCGAGGGTGAGGGCTCCGGCGGCGAGGACGGCGGTGGTGATCTTGGCGGTGTTACGCACGAAAAGTGCCTTTCCATGTGGGTGAAGCGCCCCGTGGTGGGTGGTACGGGGAAATCTGCGGGTGTTCTACGGGTGTTCTGCGGGTTGAGCGAGGTGCTCAGGCGACCTTGCCGACGTCCGCGGTCGCGGGCTCCTTGGCCTTCAGCAGCCTCAGCTTCGGCGCGGCACCGGACTGTCCGCCGCGCCGGTGCAGCCCACGGGCGGCATAGTCGCCGGCGAACTGGATGACGGAGATGACCACGGCGAGGATCGCCACGGTGATCCACATCAGTCCGGTCTCGAAGCGCTGGTAGCCGTAGCGGATGGCGATGTCGCCGAGCCCGCCGGCGCCGACGGTGCCGGCCATCGCCGAGTAGCCGATGAGGGCCACCACGGTGGTGGTCGCGGAGGAGATCAGCGATGGCAGCGACTCCGGTACGAGGACCTTGCGGACGACGGTCCAGGTGTTGCCGCCCATCGACTGCACAGCCTCGACGAGCCCGCCGTCCACTTCACGGACAGCCGTCTCGACGAGACGCGCGAAGAACGGGATCGCCCCGATCGCGAGCGGCACGATCGCCGCCTCGCGGCCGATCGTCGTCCCGGTGATCGTGCGCGTGAAGCTCATCAGCGCGACCATCAGGATGATGAACGGCAGGGAGCGGGCGATGTTCACGACCTGCCCGATGACCTTGTTCGCGACGACGTTCTGCAGCAGTCCGTCGCGGTCGGTGAGGACGAGCAGGATGCCGAGCGGCAGACCGCCGACGATGGCGATCAGCGTGGACCAGCCGACCATGTAGAACGTGTCCCAACACGCCTGCGACAGCAGCGGCTGCATCTCTGACCAGGTCACTTGGCACCATCCTTCAGCAGCACGGGCTCCTGGCCCCGGACGTCGATCTGCAGCCCCTGCTCACGCAGGAATCCGATCGGCACGACGTTCTCCTCGTAGCGGCCGGGCAGCTCGATGCGCATCCGGCCGACCTGCTTGCCCGCGACGGTGTCCATCGCGGCGCCCAGGATCGAGATGTCGATGTTGTAGGTGCGCGAGAGCTGCGAGATGACGGGCTGGGTCGCGGCCTCGCCGTGGAAGGTGACGTCGATGACGGTGCGATCGTCGCCGGAGGCGTCGCCGCTGACCGGGAAGAGCGCGGAGGCCAGCTCGGAGCCGGGCGTCGCGAGCAACTCGCCGACGGTGCCGGACTCGATGATCCTGCCGTTCTCCATGAGGGCGGCCGAGTCGCAGATGGCCTTGACGACGTCCATCTCGTGGGTGATGAGCAGGACGGTCAGGCCCAGCTGCCGGTTCAGGTCGCGCAGCAGCTGAAGGATGGAGCGGGTGGTCTCCGGGTCGAGGGCGCTGGTCGCCTCGTCGGAGAGCAGCACCTTCGGGTCGCCGGCCAGGGCGCGGGCGATGCCGACGCGCTGCTTCTGGCCGCCGGAGAGCTGCGCCGGGTAGGCCTTGGCCTTGTCGGAGAGGCCGACGAGGTCGAGGAGCTCGAGCGCCTTGCGGGAACGTTCCTTCCCTGTGGTGCCAAGGATTTCGAGCGGCAGCTCGACGTTTTCCTGGACGGTCCGCGAGGACAGCAGGTTGAAGTGCTGGAAGACCATGCCGATGCGGCTGCGCGCCCTGCGCAGCTCCGCGCCGGCACGCGGGCCGCGTCCGGCGAGCGCGGTGAGGTCCTGTCCGGCGACGGTGATCATGCCGGAGGTGGGACGCTCGAGGAGATTGACGCAGCGGATGAGCGAGGACTTGCCGGCGCCGGACTGGCCGATGACGCCGTACACCTCTCCTTCGCGGACGTGCAGATCGACGCCGTCGAGGGCGGTCACCTCACGGCCGCGCGAGCGGTAGACCTTGGTGAGGCCCGTTGTCGTGATCACTGGGGATTCCGTCACTGTCGAGTGCAGGGCGTGGGTGTGCGCCGGGCACGGGTGCATTCGGTCGGGAACGCGGCACGGTTCTCGCGGTGCGATGGAACCGGATCTGTCCGGGGAGAACAGGTGCGCGGGGCAGCCCAGGTCACGTACGGGGTACGGACAGGGCGCGGCGGTCTCGCTTCGGGGCGCGAGGCCAGGCGGTGGTGCGGGGGCCCTCTAGCAGGCGCACATTCGACACATACAACGAGCACCGGGCGTCGTGGTCGCCTCGGTCGCAAGGATGCGGCTGCTCGTCGTGGTCATGGAAGCAAGTAAAGCAGACCCACAGCTGGGACCGTCCACCGCTGTCCGGATAGCGGACAGCGGTGGACGGTCGTCAGTCCCGGGTGGAGATCTCCACTCCCCCGCGCGTGACCAGTGCGGACAAGGCGGAGAGGTCCGGCACCACGAGGTCCGCGTGCAGCTCGGACGCCTGGTGGGTTGTGGCCAATGCCACGGTGGTCATGCCGGCGGCGCGGCCCGCCTGCAACCCTGCCGGAGCATCCTCGAAGACCACGCAGCGGGCCGGGTCGACGCCCAGCTCACGGGCGGCGAGCAGGTAGGGCTCGGGGTCGGGCTTGCCGCGGGTGACGTCGTCGGCGCAGACCAGCGTCTTGGGGCGGATGCCGACCTCGCCGAGCCGGGCCTCGGCCAGCCGCCGGGTGGCGGACGTGACGACGGCCCAGCGGTCGGCGGGGAGCGAGTCGAGGAACGCGGCGGTGCCGGGGAGCAGCACGACACCACCGGGTACGTCCTCGACCTCCAACTGCTCGATGCGCGCGAGGGCCTCGGGGACGAGGTCGGCGGGCAGCAGGTCGGCGGCTATCTCGACGGCCGGGCGGCCGTGCAGTTCGATCCGGGCGAAGTCCTCGGCGGTGATGCCGTACTCCCCCGCCCATCGGCCCCAGCAGCGGTTCACCGACTCCAGGGATGAGACGAGCGTTCCGTCGTTGTCGAACAGCAGGGCATCAGCGTGGATCTTCATGCCTCGACCCTACGGGGGAGCCGGGGGCGAAGGCATCGGGCCTTTTGGCCCGTAATAGGCTCACGGCATGCTTGATGCCCTGACGGTCGCGACCGCCGTCGCCGCGCTCGCGCTCGCCGCCTGGTGCGGCTGGGCCGCCTACCGTGATCAGCCCACGAAGGACTGGCACTTCATCGGCATGGCCGTGGTGTCGCTGCTCGCCACGGTCCAACTGGTGATCGGCATCGTCCAGCTGGCGCGCGGCGAGAAACCGGAGCAGGGCACGACGATCTTCGTGGCGTATCTGCTCGGTGCCTTCGCGTGCGTTCCGGCCGCGGGCTTCATGTCGCTGACGGAGCGCACCCGCTGGGGCTCGATCACGGTGGCGGCCGGCGGTGTGGTCCTCGCCGTACTGGAGGTGCGGCTCTATGACATCTGGGGAGGCTGACGTGACGAAGGCCGACGCCATCACGGAGAAGACGGGGAAGGCAGGGAAGAACCAGCGGACGAGGCTCATCAGCGGCCCCGGCATGCTGCTGCTCTGGCTGTACGGCGTGATGGTGGTCGGCGCCGTCTCGCGTTCCGCCGTGCAGATCTCGACGGAGTTCGACAAGGCCCCGCTCGCCTATTCGCTGTCGGCGGTCGCGGGTCTCGTCTACGGCTTCATCACGTACTCGCTCGTCCGCGGCGGCGAGAGGGCCCGCAGGGCGGCGCTGGTGTGCTGCGCCGCCGAGCTCGCGGGCGTACTGGTCGTCGGGACCTGGACGCTGGTGGAGCCGTCCGCCTTCCCCGACGCCACCGTGTGGTCGGACTACGGGATGGGGTACCTGTTCATCCCGGTGCTGCTGCCGCTGTCGGCGATGTACTGGCTGCGCAAGGCGCGCGTGGCGGCGCTCGGCTGAGAGCACCGTGGCGCCGCCTCTTACGCGCTCGCCACGAACGCGGTCGTCTCGGCGCCCTTGACCAGGGTCACCAGGGTGAGCCGCTCGTCGACGCGCTCTGTGGAGACCTGCGCGTAGCCGTGCTTGCGGTACAGGCGCAGGTTGCGGTCGCTGCGGTGGCCCGTGAAGAGCTGGAAGGACTTCGCCGCGCCGGCCTCGGCGAGCTGGGCCTCGATCGCGGCGAGCAGCCGTCCACCCAGGCCGTGGCGCTGCATGCGCGGGTGGACGATGAGCTTGTTGATGCGCGCCGTGCCGTCGGAATCCACGGCGCCGCGGACGGAGGCCACCACCTCGTCTCCCAGCCGGGCCACCAGGACCGTGCCGCCCGCCAGTTCCGCCCTGAGGGAGTCGAGAGGCTGCGTGAGCGGCTCGATGCCGTAGTCGCCGTACAGCTCCGCCTCGCTCTGGTAGCAGAGGTACTGCAGCTTGAGGATCTGCTCTGCGTCCTGCTCGGTCGCCGCCGAGATGGTCACGCTCATGCCCATGTGTGCATGCCTCCCGCTCACCTGTTCCACCGGTCGTCCTTCACTCCTATCCCCGCGTCCCACGGGACGCAACCACCGGCGCGAGCATTCGACGAAGACATCCCAGGCATTTAGAACGTTCCGGACCCAGACTGCCTTGTGAGATACCCAACTCACCTGCGATCTCCCGGTAGGTGAGGTCCTTCGGTGAGAGCAGCGCCGCCATGAGACTCGGGCAGCGGCCGGGCAGCCGGCGGACCGCGTCGTGGAGGGCGCGGCGGCTGTCGGCGGTCAACGCCTGCTGCTCGGGGCCGGACCCGCTCTCGTCGGCGGGCTCCGAGACGTACGGCCGCTCGAGGCGGGCCGTGCGGCGGGTGCGGCGGGCCTCGAAGCGCACGGCGCGGCGCAGCCATCCTTGCGGGTCGACGGGTGGGCCGTCCGTGTCGAGGCGCTCCAGGAGGCGTAGCCACACGGCCTGTTCGAGGTCGCTCTGTTCGGTCCCGGACGCATATGCCTCCGCCGAGGCCTCGGCGGCGAGCAGCGGGCGCAACGTGGAAACGATCTCGTGGGTCATATGCGCCGGGACGCGACCGCCCCGGCAAGGGGTTGCCGGGGCGGTCGACTGTCACCCCATCGGGGTGAGGGGATCAGCCGTTGACGAAGTCCTCGCGGGCGAGCAGCGCGGTGTCCGGGTTGTCGGAGAAGACGCCGTCGATGCCCGTCTCGAAGTAGACCTTGAAGGCGCCGAAGGCGTCCCCGTAGGCGTCCGGGTCGGTGCCCTTGCGGAAGCTCGTGGGCAGGAAGGGGTTCTCGTTGCGCATGGTGTACGGGTGCAGGATCAGGCCCGCGTCGTGCGCGTCGTCGACGAGCGTGGTCGGCGTGGTGAGGTTGCCGCTCGCGTCCTTCGGGATGACCAGGTCGAGCGTGGGGCCGATGCCCTGCGCGTACGAGGCGATCCACTTCAGGCCCGCGGGCTTGACGAGGTCGGTGACCGTGCGCGGGTCACCCGTCTCGACGAAGTCCCAGGGGCGGGTGTTCGCGGCGGACAGCAGGACGACGAGCGGATTGCCGACAAGCTTGTTCAGGCGCTGGATGCTGGTCGGCTCGAAGGACTGGAGGATGACCGGCGAGTTCTTCTTGTCCCTGCCGTGCTTGCGCAGCAGGGTGGCCACCCGCTCCTCCAGGCCGAGGCCCAGCTTGCGGAAGTAGGTGGGGTGCTTGAGCTCGGGGTAGATCCAGACCTGCTTGCCGCGCTTCTTCGTCTGCGCGTCCTGCCAGCGGAGCACCTCCTCGAAGGTGGGGATCTCCCAGCGGCCGTTGTAGAGGGTGTTGTGCGGGCGGTTGGCGGGGATGCGCTCGACGGCCCGCAGCGTCTTCAGCTCGGCCAGCGTGAAGTCCTCGGTGAACCAGCCGGTGACCGCGATGCCGTCGAGGGTCTTGGTGGTCTTGCGGTCGGCGAACTCGGGGTGCGTCGCCACATCGGTGGTCCCGCCGATCTCGGGCTCGTGACGGCAGACGAGGTGGCCGTCCTTGGTGGGCACCAGGTCGCCGGCCTCGACGATGTCGGCACCCATGTCGAGGGCCAGTTGGTAGGCGCCGAAGGTGTGTTCCGGCCGGTAGCCGCTGGCCCCGCGATGTCCGATGACGGTCGGCTTCGGCAGGCTCCGGTAACCGCCGCTCCCGTGCCGCGCGTCGGCTCTCGCCGCGCCGGGCAGTCCGAGGACCGCTCCGCCCGCGCCGAGCACCGCGGCCCCGAGCAGCGCCCGTCGCGCCGCACCCCGCCCCTGCCCCAGATCCTGACCGTTCGACTCCTGCGTCCCCATGAGCGCTCCTCCCGCCATACTGCCCTGCACCTGTCAAACCGGGTCGATCGTAGGTGCCCACGCGTGTCGGGAGGGCGACCTGTGAGGGAACACGTGGGTGCCGCTGAATGTCGTACGGAGTACGCCACTTCGTGTCGAACGGATGACGCTCACGCCGACGGGACACCACGGCAGGTAAACATTGGTCAACAGTGCGTATCCAGTCCGTGAACCCGATGTGCAATCACCGGGTGGCCGCGAGTATCGTCCTCACCTGCACAGACTCATACCGAACCCCTTGACACCGGAGGGCCCGTTGTCCCGCTTCGCGCTCATCAAGGCACTGCTCGGACCGATCATGCGCCTGATGTTCCGCCCACGGGTGGAGGGCATGGAGCACATCCCGGGCGACGGTCCGGTCATCCTGGCCGGCAACCATCTCACCTTCATCGACTCGATGATCATGCCGCTCTTCTGCGACCGTCAAGTCTTCTTCATCGGCAAGGACGAGTACGTCACCGGCAAGGGCCTCAAGGGGCGGCTGATGGCGTGGTTCTTCACCGGCGTCGGCATGATCCCGGTCGACCGTGACGGCGGCCGCGGCGGGGTCGCGGCGCTGATGACCGGCCGCCGGGTGCTGGAGGAGGGCAAGGTCTTCAGTATCTACCCGGAGGGCACCCGCTCCCCCGACGGCCGGCTCTACCGCGGCCGTACCGGCATCGCCCGGCTGACCCTGATGACCGGCGCGCCCGTCGTTCCGTTCGCCATCATCGGCACGGACAAGATCCAGCCCGGCGGCGCCGGCTTCCCGCGCCCCGGCCGGGTCACGGTCCGCTTCGGCGAGGCGATGGAGTTCTCCCGCTACGAGGGTATGGACCGCGACCGCTATGTGCTGCGCGCCGTGACCGACTCCGTGATGACCGAGGTCATGCGGCTGTCGGGGCAGGAGTACGTGGACATGTACGCCACGAAGGCCAAGGCCGCGTAGCGCCTCCGGCGGTCTGCTGTATGTCGGGTGCGGCTGCGTTGTGGTTGCTCGCGCCCACGCGGCGGAGCCGCACAATGTCAGAGCCCCGCGCCCCTATAGGGGCGCGCCTTTCTCGCCTGCGCTTTCCAGTTTCTGCCCCCTCAGCAAGAACCATACCGCTGTCGCCGTTGCGAGCAGCACCGCCGCTCCGATGCCCGCTGCGAGCGTCAGGCCGTCGACGAAGGACTGGCGGGCCGCGCTCAGTAGCACCTCGGAGGTTTCCGCGGGCAGGCCTGCCGCCGTCTCCACCGCGCCGCCCAGCGATTCGTGGGCTGCGGCCGGGGTGCCGGCCGGGGCGGCGAAGTCGCGGTAGACGCCGGTGACGATGGAGCCGAGCAGGGCGATGCCGAGGGCGGCGCCGAGTTCGTACGCCGTCTCGGAGACCGCGGACGCGGCACCGGCCTGCTCCTTGGGCACGCCGCCGAGAATCACGTCGGCGGTGACCGTGAACGAGAAGCCGGCGCCGACGCCGACGACCAGCAGCGCGCCGCCGAGCAGCGGATAGCCGGTGGACTGGCTCAGCAGCGTGAGCGTGCCGAGCGCGAGGCCCACGGCGGTGAGGCCACCGGAGACCACGGCACGCACCGAGTACCGCCGGGCGACCGAGCCCGCGATCAGGCCGGCCCCCACCGCACCGATCGCGGCGGGCAGTTCGGCCAGGCCCGCCTCGAACGGCGGCCTGCCCTGCACGAGTTGCAGATACTGCGACAGGAAGAAGACGAGCCCGGACAGACCGAAGACGGTCAGCAGATCGGCGAACACGGCCGCCGAGAACCCGCGGTTGCGGAACAGTCGCATGTCCAACAGCGGTACGAGCATGGCGAGTTGCCGCCGTACGAAGCCGTACAGGGCGGCGGCGCCGAGCAGGCCCACGCTCATCGGCTCCCAGGAGAGCCCGTGGGTGGCGGTCTCCTTCACCGCGTACACGACGCCGATCACGCCGACGAGCGACAGGCCGACGCTGGTCAGGTCCCACGGGCCGGGGTGGGGGTTGCGGGACTCGGGCAGCAGCTTGATGCCGACGAGTACGAGGACCACCATCACGGGCAGGTTGATCAGGAAGACCGAGCCCCACCAGAAGTGTTCGAGCAGAAAGCCACCGGCCATCGGCCCGACCGCCGCGCCGCCGGAGGCCGCCGCGCCCCAGACGCCGATGGCGAGGCTGCGCTCGCGCCGGTCGTGAAAGATGTTGCGGATGAGGGCGAGCGTGGCGGGCATCAGGGTCGCACCCGCGACACCGAGCAGCGCTCGCGCCAGGATCATCAACTCCGGTGTCTTGGCATAGGCGTTGAGCACGGAGATCAGGCCGAACGCCGTGGCGCCGACGAGCAGCAGCTTCTTGCGGCCGATGCGGTCGCCGAGGCTGCCCATGGAGACGAGCAGGCCCGCGATGACGAAGGAGTAGACGTCACCGATCCACAGCAGCTGGGTGCCGGAGGGCTTCAGGTCCTCGCTGATGAAAGGGGTCGCGAGACCGAGCACGGTCGCGTCGACGGCCACCAGCAGCACGGCGAGGACGAGGACGGACAGCGCCAGCCATCGGCCCGGGCGCTTCCCCACCTCCGCCACGGCCACCGGCTGCAGGGTGCTGGTCATGATTACTCTCTCCGTAGTGCGCCGCCGAGCAGCAGCTCGACGATCATGAATGTGAAGTCCTTCGCGGCCACCCGGCCCTCCATCACGGCCCAGGCGCCGGAGGCGATCAGTCCGAAGAGCGCCTCGGTGAGCCAGGCCGGGGTGAGGTCGATACGGAACTCGCCGCTCTGCCGGCCGCGTCGGAACAGATCGCCGATCCGGGCGTCGATCCCGGCCCAGCCCTCGTTCACCTCTTCGCCCTCGAACAGCTGGTTCTCGGTGTAGAGGAAGGCGAACAGGCCCGCGGCGCCTTCCATCTCCTTCACCAGCCGACGCAGAGCCTCCTGAGCGGGGCCCGCGTCGAGGTCCGCGGCGTCCAGCGCCGCCTCGCACTCCTCGATGCAGAGCGACTCCAGCGCCCGTACGAGCGCGTCACGCCCCGCGAACTGGCGGTGCAGCGTGGCCCGGCTGATCCCGGCCGCCTTGGCGACCTCGTCCATCGTGGCGGTGGATTTTCGGGCCAGCAGGGCGGCTGCGCTGCGCAGCACGTGTTCACGGTCGACGGCCATGAGACAACCATAACCCATGTGAGACATCATTGTCTCAGCAGAAGCGTGTGCGTCTCGCGGCCTCCGCCATCAGGGGATTTCTCAGTGCCAGGGCAGCTGCCCGCGCCGCTCCCAGTACGCGTGCGGGTCCTCGGCCAGGGCATCGAGGCGGGCCAGCTGGTCGGCGTCGAGGTCGACGACCGCCGCGTGCAGATTCGAGGCCAGCTGGATGGTGGTGGCCGCGCCGGAGAGGACCACTCCGGCCCAGGGCTGCCGCAGGACGAGCGCGAGGGCTACGGCATCGGCGCCGAGGCCCGTCTCCTCGGCGATGGCCGTGACCGCGTCCGGCGCGTGCGCGGCGGCGAGGCGGCCGTTGGCCATGCCCTCCTTGACGATCACCGTGAGCCCCGCGTCGTGCGCCTCGGCGAGCGCGGGCGCGGCCGAGGTCTCCAGGACGTTGTACGTGGACTGGACGGTACGGAAGAGGGGCTCGCCCTCGACGGTCACGGCGAGCGCGGCACGGATGGCGTCGGCCTGGGCGGGCCCGCTCGTGGAGAAGCCGATCGAGAGGCCCTGGGCGGCTGCTTCGGCGAGCTTGGCGTGCAGCTCCTTGTCGGTGAGGGCCGGGCTGTCCGGGGTCACCGAGTGGATCTGGTAGAGGTCGAGCCGGTCGCCGAGCAGCTCGGCACTCTCGGCGCGCTGGCGCTCGTACGTGGCCAGGCTGTGGTCCTTGACCTCGTGCGCCTCGGCATCCGTGCTCCAGGCCGCCGTGTAGGTGTAGCCCCACTTGCTGCCGACGACGATGTCGTCGATGTCGGGCCGGGCGTTCAGCCAGTCGGCGAGGAACTCCTCGGAGCGGCCGTAGGAGCGGGCCACGTCGAAGTAGCGCACACCCTGGGCATAGGCGGCGTCGAGGAGTTCGTGGGTGCGCTCACGCAGGGCGTCGACACTGCGTACGGCGGGGAGGTCGTCCTCGCGGCCGAGGTTGATGTAACCGGGGCGGCCCACGGCGGCGAGGCCCAGGCCGATGTGGGCGGTGGGAGTCGTGGCTGAGGCGAGGCGGGCGAAGGGCATCGCGGCTCCGTTTCGGTCGGCTCCCGTACGTCTCCCGTACGGCTCCCGACCAACGTAACCCGCGATGCCCTTGTTACACCCGACCTGCTACTTCTTCTGCTTCGCCGTGGCCCATGTGTGCTGGGCCGCCACGTTCGACCTGATCTCGGCGAGCTGGGCGGCGACCGCGCTGGGCGCCGTACCTCCGCGGCCGTCGCGGGAGGCGAGCGCGCCCGGGACGTTCAGGACGGACCGCACCTCGGGCGTCAGATGCGCGGAGATCTTCGCGAACTGCTCGTCGGTCAGCTCGTCCAGCTCCTTGCCGTCGGCCTCCGCCACCTTCACGCACTCGCCCGCGACTTCGTGCGCGACGCGGAACGGCACGCCCTGCTTGACCAGCCACTCGGCGATGTCGGTGGCGAGCGAGAAGCCGGCCGGGGCCAGCTCCTCCATGCGCTCGCGGTGCACGGTCAGCGTGGCCATCATGCCGGTGAAGGCCGGGAGCAGGACCTCCAGCTGGTCGATGGAGTCGAAGACCGGCTCCTTGTCCTCCTGGAGGTCGCGGTTGTACGCGAGCGGCAGCGCCTTGAGGGTCGCCATCAGGCCCGTCAGGTTGCCGATGAGGCGGCCCGACTTACCCCGCGCCAGCTCCGCGATGTCCGGGTTCTTCTTCTGCGGCATGATCGACGAGCCGGTGGAGAAGGCGTCGTGGAGCGTGACGAAGGAGAACTCCTTCGTGTTCCAGATGATGACCTCTTCGGCGATCCGGGAGAGGTTGACGCCGATCATCGCCGTGATGAAGGCGAACTCCGCCACGAAGTCGCGCGAGGCGGTGCCGTCGATGGAGTTGGCCGAGCTGCCGTGCTCGAAGCCGAGGTCCTTCGCGACCGCCTCCGGGTCGAGGCCGAGGGACGAACCGGCCAGGGCACCCGAGCCGTACGGCGACACGGCCGTGCGCTCGTCCCACTGGCGCAGGCGTTCGGCGTCCCGGGACAGGGACTGCACGTGGGCGAGCACATGGTGGGCGAACAGGACGGGCTGGGCGTGCTGCAGGTGCGTACGCCCCGGCATCGCGACGTCCGGGTGGGCCTCGGCCAGGCCGATCAGGGCGTCCTGGAGCTCGGCGATCAGGCCGCCGACGATCCGGGCGTGGTCGCGCAGATACATCCGGAAGAGGGTCGCGACCTGGTCGTTGCGCGACCGGCCCGCGCGCAGCTTGCCGCCGAGGTCGGGGCCGAGGCGCTCCAGCAGGCCGCGCTCCAGGGCGGTGTGGACGTCCTCGTCGGCGATGGTGCCGACGAAATCGCCTGCGGCCACGTCCGCTTCGAGCTGGTCGAGCCCCGCGAGCATGCGCGTCAGCTCATCGTCCGTGAGGAGGTTCGCCTTGTGCAGCACGCGCGCGTGGGCACGCGATCCGGCGATGTCGTAGGGCGCGAGCCGCCAGTCGAAGTGGACGGACGCGGACAGCTTGGCCAGCGCCTCGGCGGGACCGTCGGCGAAACGGCCGCCCCAGAGTCGGACGTCACCGCTGTTGCTGCTCACTTGCTGTGCTCCTCGGAGGTGTAGATGTGCCACCTTGATGTGCCACCTGGATGTGCCACCGCCTCCCTGCCGACCGGCGGTCAGGGAGGCGGCCATCACGCTACTGCTGAGACCGACCGGCAATGGGAGGGTGGGAGAAGGAGCGGGGTCTGGTGCGTGCAGCTGCAAGGCGGAGGAGGGAGTGATGGCGGAGCCATCGCG
>NZ_JBEZLR010000131.1:0-25361 GCF_040652275.1 Streptomyces sp. NPDC048275 | reverse complement strand
AGACGGCAGCCGCCTGATAGCCACACCCAGCACCCCTGGGCGACCCACCCTACGAATGGCTCGATCAACCCGATCAAGACGGTAGAGCCGCCTGATGCCTTGCCGCCGGCGCATCCGGTCACCGCGGCCGCCATGACGGCGAGCAGGCTCACTGCGGTCAGAGCTCCTGGGGCAGGGCGACGACCGAACAGTTGCCTCGGATGGGTGCGTTCCATATGCGGGGTTACTCCTTGGGGTGATGCCGGGCGGGACGTGCCCGGGCCAGGCCAGGCAGTGGCGGTCGGCATTGCCATGCGTGCGGTGCGTAACCGGATGTCACGGGCTTAGCCGGGCAGGAATTAGGCGCGCCCGGGGCGTGGGGGAGGTCTCGACGCCGATCACGGCGACGGTCGGCGGGTGGCCCGTTCGCCGGCGGCCTCCGTGCGGCCGCCGCACAGGACCCGCATGTGTTCGTCGAGGCCGTTGCGACGCATGGCGGCGCGATAGCCACGGCGCCGGTCTGTGACGATGACGCCCTTGCCGCCGTCGATGTGGACGATCGACCGGTGACCGTGTCCCACCAGGTGGTCGACGATCTGCCCGACTCCGTCGTCGTCGGCGGTGCGTACGACGTCCAGGTCAGCGTCGGTGATACGGCGGCCCACGGAGACGACGGGCACCTGGCGATGCAGGTTCGCCAGGGTGTCTGCCGGGGCGACGGGGCCCAGGAGTATCAGCGCTTCGCTGCGGAAGGCCAGGAGCAGCCGGCTGCGCCTGCTGGCCAGTGCGCTGGCGGCGCGGTCAGGGCGGTAGCCCAGCTCGGCGGCGGCTTGGAGCCCTGGACAGACGGCAGTGACGCCGTTGACAGTACCCACACCTAGAGCGCTCTAGTCTCTGAAATCCATGGTAACGCCCGGGCAGAACCGGGACATCGCCCGCTCGGTCCGCCCCTCGATAGCCAGGAGCGGCTGTGCGCGCCGGCCTGCCGGAGGTGCGGCTGGTGGCCGTGGCCGACGCCCACGAGCCGTTCGCCCAGGACGCGGCCCACCGCTACGGCTACCATCGCGCCGAAATCGACTGTCGGGCCGTCCGAGGCCGACGACGTCGAAGCGGTGAGCGTCGTGGTCGCGAACCACCTGCACCGCGAGATCGCGGAGGGGCTGCCGGCGGCAGGCAAGCACGTGCTGTGCGAGAAGGAGCCGGCGCCGACCGTGGCCAACGCCGAGGCCATGGTGAAGGCCGCCGAGGACACCGGGCTGGTGGCCACGATCGGGTTCATCCTGCGCCGCTCCCCGCCATCAACGCCGTAAGGCAACAGGTGACGGAGGGCGGCCTGGGAAGGTGCAGCACTTCAACGGGCACTACCGGTGCGGCTACGGGCACGATCCCGACGCACCGATCAGCTGGCGCTACCGCGGACCGCTGGGCTCGGGGGCGCTGTCTGGCAGCCATCTCGTCGACCTGGGAGAGTACTTCTGCGGGCCCGTCCAGAGCCTTCGAGGAGCCGTGCTGTCGACGCAGGTGCCCGGATCGGCCCGCACCACTGGGCGCTGCCGTCGGGCACTCGGCCGACGTCCAGGTGGGCAGCGAGCGCGAGCCCGTGGAGAATGAGGACATCGCCACCTTCACTGCGGTCTTCGCCTTTGGCGCCGTCGGCAGCTTCTCGGTCTCGCGGGTCGCCTGCGGCCTCGCGAACGGACTCGGCTTCGAGGTCTTCGGTCAGAGCGGCGCGGCCGCCTTCGACATGGCCCGCCCGGCGGAGTTCTCCTTCGCCGACTGCTCCCTCCCAGCCGCCACGAACGGCTACCGGCAGGTCGTTACCGGCCCCCAACGCGCACATCGCGTGCGGGTTGCCGATGGACTTCCCCAGCGTCGGCCACTCGGCCACAGGCAGAACAGCATCTTCGTCTGGCAGGCCCGGGCCTTCCTGGAGCAGATCGCGGACCTGAACCGGCTACCGCGCTGCCCCACGCTCGCCGACGGCCCGCACAACCTGCACGTGCTCGACGCGATCGTCGCCTCCACCACCTCCGACGGCAAGTCTGCCTCCGTGCAGTGAGGGATCGCTCGATGAAGCTCAATACCTGCCGACACCTGCGACGTCCAGGGCCTTGCGGGACTTGGTCACCGTGTCGTCGTCCACCCGCGGGTGACGGAAGAACAGGATGAAGCAAGTCGACTTCGACGAGCTCTTCCGCGAACTCAACGCGGGCGGCTTCGACGGCACCCTCACGACATGCGTCTTCGCCTGTGAGGAAGGGGCCAGTGAATCGTCGGTGTTCAGGAAGATCGACGGGTACACGGCCGCTTGGTCCTGGACAGGCTGCGGCCGCCCTGACCAGCTGATCATGACGGAGTCGCAGGTATTGGCGCCGTGATCCTCGCGATTCGCGCGGCGGCAACCTATTGACATGACATTTGGACATGGGTCATCGTAAATACTAGAGCGCGCTAGTGAAGCGCTACAAGCTCACTATCTCTCCACCACCTCCATCCCGGGATCCTCCGGAGCGAAGGGAAACCAGCGTGATGCCGTTCGAAGTATTGACCATGGGCCGGTCTGGAGTGGACGTGTATCCGCTCCAGACCGGAGTGGGGCTGGCGGAGGTCACGTCGTTCGGCAAGTACCTGGGCGGTAGCCCGACCAACGTCGCCGTGGCCGCCGCCCGCTACGGGCGCACCTCCGCCGTGATCACCAAGACGGGCCGGGACCCGTTCGGGCACTTCGTCCGCACCGCACTGGACGGCTACGGCGTGGACAGCGGCTACGTCGGTACGTCGGACATCGCGCCGACTCCGGTGACGTTCTGTGAGATCTTCCCGCCGGACGACTTCCCGCTGTACTTCTATCGGCTCCCCAAAGCTCCTGACCTGGACCTCCGGCCCGAGGAACTGGACCTGGACGCGGTCCGGAAAGCGGCGATCTTCTGGATCACCGGCACCGGACTGAGCGAGGAGCCCAGCCGAGCCGCTACCCTCGCCGCCCTGGCGCACCGGGCCAGGGCCGGGACGACGGTCTTCGACCTCGACTGGCGGCCGATGTTCTGGCGGGATCCGGGCCAGGCGCGTGCGTACTACGCCGAGGCGCTGCGGCACACCACTGTCGCCGTGGGCAACCTCGATGAGTGCGAGGTGGCCACCGGTGAGCGTGAGCCGTACGCCGCAGCGAAGGCGTTGCTTGCCGCAGGCGTCGAGTTGGCAGTGGTGAAGCAGGGGCCGAAGGGCGTGCTCGCGATGGACCGGGACGGTTCGACCGCCGAGATCCCACCGGTACCGGTGGACGTCGTCAACGGTCTCGGGGCCGGTGACGCCTTCGGTGGCGCGCTCTGCCACGGGCTGCTGTCCGGCTGGGACACCCGCCGCACGGTCGCCTTCGCCAACGCCGCCGGCGCGATCGTCGCGGGCCGGCTGGCCTGCTCCGACGCGATGCCGACCGAGGCCGAGGTCGACACCAAGCTCCGCGAGGCATTCCTCGCCCCCATCGAACGAAAGGCGTGACGGCGTGCTGTCCGACAACGTGAGCCGGATCGTGTCCGCCCGGGTCCATGACCCCGGCGCCATCGCAACCGCCGCTGCACGCCGCGTGAAGGCCGCCTCGCTGGTCGGCGAGCACGGCAAGGCGATGATCATTGCAGCGGACCACCCCGCTCGCGGCGCCAACGGCGTCGGCGGGAACGCCAGTGCCATGGCCGACCGCTTCGAGCTCCTCGACCGCCTCTGTACCGCCCTGGAGCGGCCCGGCGTGACCGGCGTCCTCGCCACCGCCGACATCCTGGAGGACCTGCTGCTGCTCGGCGTCCTCGACGGCAAGAGCGTCTTCGGCTCCATGAACCGCGCGGGGCTCGCGGGGTCGGTCTTCGAGATCGACGACCGTTTCACCGGCTACGACGCCGAGGCCATCGCTGCGATGGGCTTCGACGGAGGCAAGATGCTCACCCGTATCGCCCTGGAGGACCCGGCGACCCCGTCCGCCCTGGAGAAAACCGCTCGCGCGGTCGATGAGCTGAATGACCGTCAGCTCATTGCCATGGTGGAACCGTTCATCTCGGTGTGGCAGGACGGCAGGATCCGCAACGATCTCTCGACGGACGCCGTCGTCAAGTCGATCACCATTGCGTCGGGGCTGGGCCGCCGTACCGCCTACACTTGGCTGAAGCTGCCGGTCGTGAACGACATGGAGCGCGTCCTGGCCTCCTCCACCCTGCCCACTCTGTTGCTGGGCGGCGAGGTCACCGACCCCGAGGCGGCCTTCGCCTCCTGGGGCAAGGCCCTCAAGCAGCCCACCGCGCAGGGCCTGGTCGTCGGTCGCTCCCTGCTCTACCCCTCAAACGGCGACGTCGCCGGCGCGGTGGACAAGGCGGTGAGCCTGCTGTGAGCGATACGAGCAAGTACCACCTGCCCAACGGGACCTCGGCCGACGGACCCTACGACCTCCTGGTCACGCCGGAGTCGGCGGGCTGGGGATACTCCGGCCTCAGGATCCTGACCCTGGAGCCGGGCCAGGCGCACCCCCTGTCGACCGGGGAGTCCGAGTTCCTGGTCCTGCCACTGACGGGCGGCTGCACCGTCACCGTCGACGGGGAGATCTTCGAACTCGACGGCCGAACAGGGGTGTTCGCCTCGGTCACCGACTTCGCGTACCTGCCGCGCGCGTCGAAGGCCCTCATCAGCAGCGCGTGCGGCGGGACGTATGCGCTGCCCTCCGCCCGTACCGAGCGCGGCGGCCTCCGCGCTCGGTACGGGCGCAAGGAGGACGTTCCGGTGGAGCTGCGCGGCGCCGGCGCCTGCTCCCGGCAGGTCAACAACTACTGCCTGCCCGGCACGTTCGACGCCGAGCAGCTGCTGGTGTGTGAAGTCCTCACGCCCGGCGGCAACTGGTCCTCCTACCCGCCGCACAAGCACGACGAGGCCCGGCCGGGAGTCGAGTCAGAGCTGGAGGAGATCTACTACTTCCAGGTCGGGGGCGAGAACGGCTTCGGCTACCAGCGGGTCTACGGCACCAAGGAGCGCCCCATCGATGTGCTCGCCGAGGTTCGCTCCGGCGACACGGTGCTGATCCCGCACGGCTGGCACGGCCCGTCGATCGCGGCGCCCGGCTACGACCTCTACTACCTCAACGTCATGGCCGGTCCCGGACAGGACCGCGCCTGGCTGATCTGCGACGACCCCGCCCACGGCTGGGTGCGGGCCACGTGGGAGTCCCAGGACATCGACGACCGGCTTCCGTTCGGGGCCGAGGAGAACGAGTAATGGAAACGATCAGGCTCACCACCGCTCAGGCCCTGGTTCGCTTCCTGGCCAACCAGTACAGCGAGCGCGACGGCCAGGAACAGCGGCTGATCCCCGGCGTCTGGGGCATCTTCGGACACGGCAACGTCGCCGGGATCGGGCAGGCCCTCCTTCAGGCCGCCGTGACCCAAGAGGCCGACCTGCCCTACTACTTGGCCCGCAACGAGCAGGGCATGGTGCACGCGGCGGTGGCGTACGCGAAGATGCGCGACCGGCTGGAGGCGTTCGCCTGCACGGCGTCGACGGGGCCCGGCTCGACGAACATGATCACGGGTGCGGCGTTGGCTACGACCAATCGGCTGCCGGTGCTGTTGTTGCCCAGCGACATGTTCGCGACCCGTGCCGCCGACCCGGTGTTGCAGCAGCTGGAGGACAGCCGGGGCGGGGACGTCACGGTCAACGACACCTTCCGGGCGGTATCGAAGTACTTCGACCGCGTCTCGCGTCCTGAGCAGCTGATCCCGGCGGCGCTGGCCGCGATGCGGGTGCTGACCGACCCGGTCGAAACCGGCGCCGTCACGCTCGCGCTGCCGCAGGACGTGCAGGCGGAGGCGTACGACTGGCCGGTGTCCTTCTTCCGGCGGCGGGTGTGGCACGTGGGCCGGCCGGTACCGGAGAACGCCGCCGTCGAACGCGCCGCCCGACTGCTGCGCGGGGCGCGGAAGCCGCTGATCGTGGCAGGTGGCGGGGCCGTGTACTCCGGTGCCGAGACCGCCCTGCGGGCCTTCGCCGAGGCCACCGGCATCCCTGTCGCGGACACGCACGCCGGCAAGGGCGCGGTGCCCTGGGACCACCCGTGCGCGGTGGGCGGCATCGGCTCCACCGGCTCCTACGCGGCCAACGAACTAGCCCGCGAGGCCGACGTCGTCCTCGGTATCGGCACCCGCTACAGCGACTTCACCACCGCCAGCCACACCGTCTTCGGCAACCCCGACGTCACCTTCGTCAACCTCAACGTCGCCCGCCTGGACGCCGTCAAGCACTCGGCGGAGCCGCTGGTCGCGGACGCCCGGCTAGGCATCCAGGCTCTCGACGGAGCGCTGACGGACTGGGAGGTCGATCCGGGGTACCGCGGGCACACCCGGCACCTCATCGCCCGGACACGGGAGATCGAGGACCAGTGCTTCAACGCCGACCACGGGCCACTGCCCGCCCAGACCGAGATCCTCGGCGCGCTCAACGACGTTCTCGACGACCGTGCCGTCGTCATCAACGCCGCCGGCTCCATGCCCGGCGACCTGCAACAGCTGTGGCGGGCCCGCGATCCGAAGGCCTACCACGTCGAGTACGCGTACTCCTGTATGGGCTATGAGGTCGCCGCCGGCGTCGGCGCGAAGATGGCCGACCCTTCGCGCGAGGTGGTCGTCCTGGTCGGCGACGGCTCGTACCTGATGATGGCCCAGGAGATCGCGACCATGGTCTCCGAGGGCCTGAAGGTCATCATCGTCCTGGTCCAAAACCACGGCTTCGCCTCCATCGGCGCGCTGTCCGAGTCGCTCGGCTCGCAGCGGTTCGGCACCAAGTACCGCTTCCGCGACGGCGATTCGGGCCTCCTGGACGGGGACGTACTCCCGGTTGACCTGGCCGCGAACGCCTCCTCCCTCGGCGCCGACGTCCTGCACGCCACCACGGTCGACGAGTTCCGTACGGCGATGGAGAAGGCCAAGGCCGCCCACCGCACCACCGTCGTGCATGTCGAGACCGACCTGTACGGGCCCAACCCGCCCGGACACGGCTGGTGGGACGTACCCGTCAGCCAGACCTCCGCCCTCGACTCCACCCGCGCCGCCTACGACACCTACGCCACCCACAAGCAGTCCCAGCGCCACTACCTGTAAGGACACCCTCACGTGAAGACCATCCAGCACTGGATCAACGGCTCCCCCACCACCGGAACAGGCCCTGAGACCGCACCCGTGTTCAACCCGGCCACCGGCGCCGAGCAGGCCCGGGTGGTTCTGGGCGGGGCCACCGCCGTGGACGCCGCCGTCCAGGCTGCCACCGCAGCCTTCGAGACCTGGTCCGAGACGTCGCTCACCCAGCGCGCCCAGGTGATGTTCGCCTTCCGGCAGCTCCTCGTCGAGCACGAGGAAGAACTGGCCCGGATCATCTCCGCCGAACACGGCAAGACCGTCGACGACGCACGCGGTGAGATCACCCGCGGCCGGGAGGTCGTGGAATTCGTCTGCGGGCTCGGCGACGTACTCAAGGGGTCCTTCTCCGACCAGGTCTCGCGCGGCGTGGACGTGCACAACTTCCGCCAGCCGCTGGGTGTCGTCGCGGGCATTACGCCGTTCAACTTCCCGGCCATGGTGCCGCTTTGGATGCACCCCGTCGCCATCGCCACCGGCAACACCTTCATCCTCAAGCCCAGCGAACGCGACCCCTCCGCCGCCAACTTCGTCGCCGACCTGTACAAGAAGGCGGGCCTGCCCGACGGAGTGTTCAACGTCGTCCACGGCGGCAAGGACGCCGTCGACGCCATCCTCACCCACCCCAGCATCGAAGCCGTCTCCTTCGTCGGCTCCACACCGATCGCCAGGTACGTCCACGAACAGGCCACCGCCCACGGCAAGCGCGTCCAGGCCCTCGGCGGCGCCAAGAACCACGCCGTCGTCCTCCCCGACGCCGACCTCGACTTCGCCGCCAACCACATCACCGCCGGCGCCTACGGCTCCGCAGGCGAACGCTGCATGTCACTCTCGGTCGCCGTCGCGGTCGGCGCGGCGGCCGACGCACTGGTCGAGGTCCTGGAGCGCAAGGCCCGCGAGGTCAAGGTCGGCCCCGGCGACGCCCCCGGCGTCGAGATGGGACCGCTGGTCACCAAGGCCGCCCAGGAGCGCGTGGAGAACGCGGTCGGTGCCGCCGCCGGACAGGGCGCCACCGTGGTTGTCGACGGGCGCGGCCTGAAGGTCGACGGACACGAGGAAGGGTTCTTCATCGGCCCGTCCCTCCTCGACCACGTGACGGCCGAGATGGACGCTTACAAGGAGGAACTGTTCGGCCCGGTCCTCGCCGTCGTCCGCGCCGACACCCTCGACGAGGCCATCGACCTCATCAACGCCAACCCCTACGGCAACGGCACCGCCGTGTTCACCGCCTCCGGCGAGGCCGCCCGCCGCTTCCAGCGCAAGGTCACGGTCGGCATGATCGGCGTCAACGTGCCGGTGCCCGTCCCGATGTCGTACTACTCCTTCGGCGGCTGGAAGGACTCCCTCATCGGCGACTCCCCCATCCACGGCCCCGAAGGCATCCGCTTCTACACCCGCCCCAAGGTCGTCACCACCCGCTGGCCGCAGCCCAAGCAGCAGGTGAACGCTGGCTTCAACTTCCCGACCTCCAACTGACCGGTCACCGCAACGGTGGCGCCGCCGTCACGGTCCCGCCCGCCGCCTGACCCCCACGCATCGAAGGAGCACCCGCATGGTCCTCAAGCTCGGCGCCTACACCGCCTGTTTGCACGACCGCCCGCTCACCGAAGCCCTCGACATCCTGAAGGAGAACGGGCTGACCTCCGTGGAGGTCAACACCGGCGGCTTCATCCCCTCCCCGCACTGCCCGGTCGACCTCCTCCTGTCCTCGGCCACCGCGCGCGAGGAGTACCTGGCGACCTTCGCCGACCGCGGCATGGAACTGACCGGCCTCAACTGCAACGGCAACCCCCTCAACCCCCTCCCCGGAGTCGGCCCCAAGCACGCCGACGACCTGCGCCGCACCATCCGCCTCGCGGGACTGCTCGGCGTGAAGCACGTCGTCACCATGTCCGGCACCCCGGGCTCCGACCCCGACGCCAAGTACCCGTCCTGGGTCGTCAATCCGTGGGACGGCGTCTACATGGACGTCCTGGACTACCAGTGGGGCGTGGCCGTCGAATTCTGGAAGGAGATCGACGTACTCGCCCGGGAGAACGACGTCCGGGTCGCCATCGAGATGCACCCGCACAACCTCGTCTTCTCCCCGGTCACCCTGAAGCGGCTCGTCGACGAGGTCGGCGCGACGAACATCGGCGCCGAGATGGACCCCTCCCACCTGATGTGGCAGGGCATGGACGTCATCGCCGCCATCAAGTGGCTGGGCCCGCTGGTGTTCCACGCCGCCGCGAAGGACGCCACGCTCTGCCCCGGCGCCGACATCCGCGGTGTCCTGGACACGTCGTTCACCCGCGTGCCCGCCGACGCGCCCGGCAAGGTCCCCACCGGCTACGGGTTCTGGTGCAACGCCTGGCCGGAGAACCCGGCCTGGAAGTTCGTCGCCGTCGGCCTCGGAAACGACGTCCCCTTCTGGACCGAGTTCCTGCGCGCCCTCGCCGACATCGACCCGGACATGGCCGTGAACATCGAGCACGAGGACGCCGCCTACTCCCAGACCGAAGGACTCGCCCTGGCCGCCAAGAACCTGCACAGCGCCGCGGCAGCCCTCTGACCGCCCGCAAACATAGCCCCGCTCTCGCCGACCGGGAATGGGGCCACGGCTGTGGGGGTGCGCAAGCGTCTCGAACGGACCCGTGACCCTGCGCCGAACCGCTTCAACTGGCTTGCCGCCGTCGACCGGACGAAGCCGAAGGGCACCCAACGCACCTTCGTCTTCGTCCCCGTGCTCATGGTGGCGGGCGCGGCACTCTCCGGGATCGCCATGGCCATCCAGAACGTGGCTGGAGCCACCGCGCGCCCAGGTGCGGAGCGCCGGCTGGCGGCTGAGGAGGCGTAGGAGTACGTCTGGTCCAGCGCGGCGTCGTGGCCCGACCCCTTGCGGTTGAAGATCTGCTCGGTCGGCCGGCCCGATCCCCGGAGCAGTTGCTTCACCATCTTCGTGCGGTCGAAGGCCATGTTGATCGCCTTGCGGACCCGTACGTCACCGAGCGTACGTTCCCCACGCGGTCTCCCAGGACCAGGTTCGCCACCGCTGTCGCCTGGACGTGCTTGGTCTCGAAACCCGCCGACTTGAAGGCGCCGACCTGCGGCGGTGGCAGCGTCGGGGGTGGTGCCGAACTCGTTGAGGTCTCCGCCCGAGCAGAATGCTGGTCCGGCGCCGGTGAGTACGACGCGGGAGATGGTGTCGTCGAGCGTCGCGAGGTGCAGGGCTTCGACCAGCGCGTCCCTTGTCCGCCGGTCGTAGGCGTTGCGCCGCGCCGGGCGGTTGAGGGTCACTTCCAAGATTTCCCCGTTCCGGGCGATCAGCACGGGGTCCGGCGCGGTTGGCGGTTGCGGTCGTGGACCGCGTGCCGCGTGCCATCGCCGGAACTCGGCTCCGCCGAGCAGGGTGGAGTACGCCAGGGACTCCGCGTCCAGGGCGTCGCGTACTGGGAGCGACTCGGTCATGCGTAGGAGTCCGGCCAGCACGAGTGCGGCCTGGGGGTTCGCCGACGCCGCGGCTGCGACCCGGCCAGTGCGCCGGCCGGATCGGTCACCGGGACGAACGGGTGGCCGACCGACTCCGAACCCTGATCGACCAGGGTCATGTCGAGTGCCGCCGCCAGCGTTTCCACCTCGGCCGGCATCATTGCCCCAGTGACACCTGTGACTCCGACGAGCAGCCGGTCGCATGCCCGGGGCGGCGGACCGCGGCGTCCAGCACCGCGGGAGCAGCGGGCTCGTCGAGGTCGACGGCCAGTACCGGGGCGACCGGCCGCGCTGTCGCGTTGAGCAGCGGGGTGTGCGCCGCGTCGGCCGCCAGTTGCGTCGGGCTGATCACGGGCACGGAAGACTCGGGCACGGAAGACATGGAAGAGCACCCTCCCTGGAGTCCGGGTCGGCCGCCCGGGTCCCGGTCGGCGAGCGCGAGTGTATCGTCGGCCTCGTGCTCACTGTCATGTCGGATTCAGGCTGGTCAGCGGCATGACCGTCGCCGCGGACCCGATGGCTGACTGGACGTCCAGTGGTGTCGTCGCGCTCACCGGACGCCCCGACGGACCTCCGCGCGTACCGCCCGGGCATGCGGCGTCCCGGGCCCGCGAGCTGTCTGCCCGGATCTTCGCGCTGACCGCCGGCACAGCCTCGCCGGTCTGGGTCGACGGCGCCGAACTGCTCGCCGAACGGGCCGCTTTCACGGGCCACTCCCGGCGCGGCCGGACCTCCGCGGGCGGCGCTTGCCGGTTGCTGCCCACCGGTGACGGCTGGGCGGCGGTATCGTGTGCCCGCCCCGACGACCCCCTGCTGCTCGGCGTCCTGATCGGCACCGAGCTGACCGGTGACCCCTGGCCCGCTGTTGCGACGTGGCTGCGCGACCACAGCGGCGCCGAACTGGCGGAGCGGGCACCCTTCTCGGCCTCGCCGCCGGTCCGGTCGCCCCGCGTGCAGCCGTTGTCGCCCGCCCCGCCGCCCCGTCGGTGCCGCGGCCCGTCGACGGCATGCTCGTCGTCGACTTCAGCGCGCTGTGGGCCGGGCCGCTCTGTAGCCACCTGCTCGGTCTCGCCGGGGCCCGCGTGGTCAAGGTCGAAACACCGACCCGCCCGGACGGAGCCCGCCGCGGCCACCCCGGCTTCTACCGATTGCTGCACGCCGGGCACCGATCCGTCGTCCGACACCCCCTCCGGCCGCCACGCGCTGGCCGCGCTGGTCGCCGCCGCCGACATCGTCATCGAAGCATCCCGCCCCCGTGCACTGGCCCGCCTCGGCCTCGATGCCCACGCCGCGGTGGCCGCCGGCACCACCTGGATCTCCGTCACCGCCGCGGGCGCGCAAGCGACCGTATCGGGTTCGGCGACGACGTGGCGGCCACCGTCGGCCTGGTCGCCGGCGAACCCGACGGCACCCCCCGTTCTGCGGCGACGCGACAGCCGATCCGCTCACCGGCCTGACCGCCGCCACCCTCGCGTTGACCGCCCCCGCCGACGGCACCGGCATCCTGCACGACGCCGCCATGACCGACGTCGTCGCCGCCACGCTCGACGACGCGCCGCACGATCCGCACCAGTCCGCCACAGCCGCCCGCCGCAGCGGAACGGGGTGGGCGGTGGAGACCACCGAAGGGTGGGTCCCCGTTGCACAGCCCCGTCGGCGCGAACCCGCCGGGGACGCACCCCGCATGGGTGAGCACACCACCGAGGTGCTGCGCGGTCTCGGGATCCCGACGGCATGACCGACGTCATCAGCATCAAGAGCCTGCTGCTGCGCCACGCCGATGTCCGTATCGCCGCCGGGCGCATCGCGGAGATCGCCCCGGCCCTGCCCCGACGGTTGGGGGAGGAGACGATCGACTGCCGTGGCGGCGCGCTGTTGCCCGGACTGGCCGACCGCCATCTGCACCTCCACGCCCTCGCCGCCCACCAGCACTCGATCCGCTGCGGACCACCCGCTGTGCGCGACCCGGCCGGCCTCCGCGCCGCGCTCGCCGCCGCGATCCCCGACGAGCACGGCTGGATCCGCGGCACCGGGTACCACGAGACCGTCGCCGGTGACCTCGACGCCGCCGCCCTGGACCGGATCCACCCGCACCGCCCCGTACGCATCCAGCACCGCAGCGGCGCCCTCTGGATCCTCAACACCGCGGCCGCGTCCGCCCTGGTCGGCGGCGACCATCCCGGCATCGAACGACACGCGGACGGCACGCCGACCGGCCGGTTGTGGCGCGCCGACGACTGGCTGTGCACCCGGCTCCCGCGTACCCGCCCGCCCGGACTCGCGGACATCGGCCACGAGCTCGCGCGGCTCGGCATCACCGCGGTCACCGACGCCACACCCGACCTGGCGCCGGGCTCGCTCGCGGCCATCACCGCCGACATGGAAACCGGGGCGCTTCCCCAACGTGTTCACCTTCTGGGTGCTCCGCTCGGCGCCTCGCTCGACGGCTCTTCACCGTGCCGCCCGACAGTCGGCCCGTACAAGATCGTCTTGGCCGACTCCGGCCTGTCCACGTTCGACGACCTGACCGAGCGCATTCGCGCGGCGCACGCCGATGGTCGAGCCGTGGCCGTGCACGCCGTGACCCGCGAGGCGCTCGTGCTGTTGCTGGTGGCCTTGTGGGAGGCAGGCTCCCGGCCTGGTGACCGCATCGAGCATGCGGCCATCGTCCCGCGCGAACTGATCGGCGACATCGCCGCACTCGGACTGCGCGTGGTGCCCCAGCCCGGCTTCCTCGCCGACCGCGGAGACGACTACGCCCGTGACGTCTCCGTCGACGATCAACCAGACCTCTACCGCTGCCGATCGCTCACCGACGCCGGCATCCCGCTGGCCCTGTCATCCGATGCTCCCTACGGGCCACTGGCCCCATGGATTGTCATCGCAGCCGCAGTCCACCGCACGACCCCGCTCGGTGGTGTCCTCACCCCCGAGGAGACGCTCACCCCGGCCGCCGCCCTCGACGCCTACCTCGGTCCGCTCGAGAACCCTGGCGGACCACCCCGGCGCGTCCGGAGTGGTGAGCCCGCCGACCTGGTCCTGCTGCACGCCGGGCGTGCGACGGCTCTAGTGGCTTGTCACGTGGCCTTGGCCAGGTAATCGACCTCCTGGTCGTTGGGGGCAGCAGACTGCCCCCAACATCTGCTCTTGGAGGTGGACGTGGGATGTCGACCCAGTGTGTTCGTCCGGCCGGTCAGTATGGAGGAGGGCCGGAAGCTGCAGCGGATCAGCCGGAGTGCGAAAGACCCGGTGAAACTCCGTCGGGCGATCGTGGTGCTGATGTCCGCCCAGGGCCAGACCGTCAAAGACATCACGATGCTGATGCAGGTCGGCGAGGACTACGTCCGCGATGTCATCCACGCCTTCAACGAGCGGGGGTTCGACGCGCTGAACCCAAAATGGAACGGGGGACGCGCCAAGACGATCAGTGACGAGGCGCGTGAGCATATCTGCCTGATCGCCCGGACGTCCCCCGCCGACTGGAAGATCACCGCCTTCTCCACCTGGAGCCTGAGCAAGCTCGCCGAACACCTCATCAAGCAGAAGGTGACCACGGCCATCAGCCGGGAGACCCTGCGCCGGATCCTGCGGGAAGGCAAGGTCTCCTGGAAGACCACTACCACGTGGAAGGCGTCCAGCGACCCGGAGTTCATCGCGAAGATGCACCGCGTCCTGACGCTGTACGACACCCCTCCCGTCGACGGACGGGTGATATGCGTCGACGAGTTCGGACCGCTGAACCTGATGCCGCGCAAGGGCAAGACGTGGGGGCCGGTCAAGCGTCCGCGCAGGCTGCGGGCCACCTACAACCGCTACGGCGGCGTGATGCACATGCTCGCCGCTCTCGACCTGGCCACCGGCAAGCTCTACTACCGCATCCGGCCGCGCAAGCGGTGGCACGAGTTCCTTGGCCTCCTCAAGGCACTGCGCGCCCGCTGGCCCGGGGAGAAGCTGTACCTGGTGCTGGACAACTTCTCCCCGCACAAGCACGCCAAGGTGCGTGCCTGGGCAGCTGACAACGACATCCAGCTGGTCTTTCTGCCGACCTATGGCTCCTGGCTGAACTGGATCGAGGCCGAGTTCGCGGCCTTGCGCTACTTCGCGCTCAACGGCACCGACCACCGCAGCCATGAAGAGCAGAATGCCGCCATCGCCGCCTACGTCCGCTGGCGCAACGCCCGCGCCGGCCCGAAGACGAACTTCGCACCCGCCTCACCGACCCGTTCGTGGACCGAATACCCGGCCAAGGCCGCATGACGAGCCGCTCTAGATCACTTCCCGGAGCACATCGTCCACCGGAGTGGCGCTCATACCGAGGATCTTCTCGGTCTCGGAGTAGTCGATGACGAACGGGTCACCCGGCTTGGTGAGCACTTCGTGCATTTCCGCCCAGAACGGCTCGGTGAACGCGAGCAAGGTCAGATCGCGTTCGGTCATCTCCTCCATCCGCGGTTCCGGTGCCCCCGCGAGTTCAGCGAGTCGCACGGCCAGTTCCCGCACCGACAGGGTCGAGGTGGGTACGTGCCAGGCCCGGCCGTACGCCTGCTCGTTGCGGCTCGCGGCGACCAGCGTGCGCGCGGTGTCGCCGATCGCCGAGTAACTGTGCGGCACGTCGAGTTCTTGTGGCACCAGGACCAGCGTGCCTTCCATGACCTGCCGCTGCACCATGAGACTGAACACTGAGACGGCGCCGGAGCCGTAGAACTGGGCAGCCCGCACCTCGGTGACCTTCATCCCTGAGGCGGCGGCCTCCTCCCATACCCGCGCCCTGGCCCGCCCCTTGGGGCCGGTCGCGGCCAGGGGGAGGGCCGGCGTTATCGGCCCGCTCACCGGCCCATACGCGTAGTGGTTTCCGAGCATCACGTACGCGACACCGGTCCGCCTTACCGCACTGAGGAGCGACGCCGACAAGACCGGAAACTGCTCGGGCCAGAGGTGGTACGGCGGCGCGGCGGTGGTGAACAGCGTGTCCGCCCCCTCCGTCAGGTCGGTGAGCCGATCGGTGTCGGTCGCGTCAGCGGCGACCTTGTCGATGAGCGGGTGCTCGGGCCCGCCGCCGGTCCGGCTGATCATTTGAACCCGCTCGCCGTCCTCAGCCAGCAGCAGAGCGGTCTTCGACGCGGCGGCCCCGCGACCCACGATCACATGAGATTTCATGCCGACAACGCTGCCGCTCCGCATCCTCGTAGGATAGCGGCCTGAATGACACCCTTCCGGAGGTTCTGGCCATGTACCGCGTCACCTCAGTCATCGTGCCGCCCGTGCTGAGCTTCGACGTCTCGATCCCGCTGATGGTGTTCAACAGCGTCCCGCACTACGACGTGCGCATCTGCACGGCGCGGCCCGGCCCGATGCCTACCGTCGGCGGCCCCGATATCGTGGTGCTGGACGGCCTGGACGCAGTCGAGGGCGCCGACACGGTGATCGCCGTCGGTAGCGGCGGCGAGCAGGCCCCCACGGAGGTCCTCGACGCCCTGCGGGAAGCCGCGGCCGCCGGCGCGCGGATCGCCTCCCTGTGTACGGGGGCTTTCGTACTGGCCCAGACCGGCCTGCTCGACGGGCTCCGCGCCACGACCCACTGGGGGCTGGCCGACGACCTCGCCACTCGCTTCCCGTCCATCGATGTGCAGCCCGACCTCCTCTTCGTCGAGGACGGCGGCATCTTCACCTCCGCGGGCGCAGCCGCCGCCATCGACCTGTGCCTGCATCTGGTCAGAATCGACTACGGCGCGGCGGTCGCCAACACGGCCGCGCGGCTCGCGGTCGTCCCTCCCGTACGGCCGGGCGGCCAGTCCCAGTTCATCCAGACACCGCTACCGCCAGAACGCGGCACCTCGCTCGCCCCCACACGCGTCTGGGCGCTCGAACACCTCGATCGCCCGCTCACCCTCACCGACCTGGCCGGTCACGCCAGGACGAGCGTGCGCACCCTCACCCGGCGCTTCCACGCAGAGACCGGGCTGAGCCCGCTCCAATGGTTGCTCCACCGGCGCATCGACCGGGCCAAAGAACTGCTGGAGACGACCGAACTGCCCATGAACCAGGTAGCCCAGAACAGCGGCCTGGGCAGCGCGGACTCCCTCCGCAAGCACATGGCCGGCCGAGTCGGCCTCACTCCCACGGCCTATCGCGCGAGCTTCAACCGAGCGCCCACTGGTGCCTCCCGCTGAGGTTGGCAGCATGACCACGCCGCGGTAGGGCCCCCGTCTGCACTGCGACGGCCACAATCTGTTGCACCATCCGCCTTCTGGATCCGTCGACCAGAGCAGCCCGGCCAAGGGTCAACGTCCCACGCCCGTCTCGGAGATCAGACCTTGAAGACCGTCTGCTGGCCGACGCGCAGCAGGTCGATTACCCGGCCAAGGCCGCGTGACAAGCCACTAGCCGACCCCACCTCGGACCTCGTCCGCGTGACCCTCATGGGAACCTGCCCAGGCAAGAGCCCGCGTGCGCTTGGCTGAACTGTGGAGGTCTGCTGCTCGGCGGCCGTGGCGGCGCATCCCGAGTGGGACGGCGAGGTCCTACGTCGTGCCGTGGACCGAGGATGTGATCGGGGTCATGGTCCGCGTCGGCTGTCGCAGGTCGTGGGGCAGGGCAGGACCGCAGTTCCAGCATGGTTTGGGGAATGGACGACTCCTCGCCTACGTCGACGCCCGGTCCGCTGTGCAGTGCGGCGACCTTGGCAGCCTCCCCGGCGCGGGCGGCTGCCCAGGCAACGGCGCGCCGGGCGGGGCCTGTCGGTCGTACTCGCTGACATCGAGCTACAGCAGCAAGAGGTCGACCTCCAGGCCATGTTGACCGCGTTTCATGCCGTCGGCCGCCTGCCCTCGTCCGGCGCACCGGGCGAGAGCAGGCGGCAGAGGCGGGTGTCAGCCCAGATCAGCCCAGATCAGGGCGGTGCACCACGCTGATCCCGCCCACCACCGGTGGCAGGGATCCTCTCCGTCCGCTGAAGCCGACCGTGACATGGCCGCCTTCGCCGACCGTCACCAGGAAGGTCTGCCGGTCCGCGGTGAGTGTGCCGACCGCCTCGGTGATGTCGTATCCGGACAGCACCATCTTCCCGTTGGCGGTGACATCGAAGACCCGCGAGCCGGGCGCGGTGCCCTTCCTCGGCTCGGCGAATTCGAGCGTCACCTGGTAGGTGCCGGACGGGAGGTTGTCGAACCGGTAGGCGTCCATGCCTTCGCGCTGGGTGCGGTACAGCTTGTCGTTTTCCGTACCCGCGATGGCGGTGGCGGCGCCGAGTGAGACGATGCGTGAACTTCCCATCCAGCCAAAGGAGTCGGTGCGGTATTCGCGGTCGGCGCTCCATTGCGTACCGGAGTCGTCGGTGTGTGCGTCACGCGCCCCCGCATCGACGGCCTGCTGATGGGCGGAGACCACGAGCTTGACCGGAAGCGTCACCGGCCCGGCCCGTCCGGAGTCGGCGGCGAGTTCCACATACGCCTTGTAGGTGCCCGACTTGAGGTCCGCGGTGTCCGCCGTGACGGTGACCGTCGTCGACTTTCCGGGCTCAAGAGTGGTGTCGGAGACCTTCGTCGACAGCCAGCCGACATCGCTGGGCGCCGTGTGGCCGCTGCTCACCCGGTAGACGGTGCTGGTGGACGGGGTCGAGACCCACAGGTCGCCGGACGGGTCGGTGTCGATGCCGAGCACCGCGACCGCCTGGGCCTCCGGGTCGGGTACGGTGCCGGTCTGCTTGCAGGTGCCCATGTCGTACGTGAAGATGTCGCCGTCGCCGACCAGGTACAGTCCGCCGGTGCCGCGGTGGTAGGCGACGCCGTACACCGCTTTCGTCCACTGGCAGCTGGTGATCAGCTTGCCGGGCTTCTCGTGGGAGAGGCCCGCCACCTGGTAGATCTTGCCGGTGTCGGCGCTGCCCAGGTAGAAGGTGTCGTCGTCGGCCCGGTAGGCGAGACCGCGCGAGACCCCGCCGCCGACCGGTGACACGTCGAGGTGCTTGGTGGTGCCCGTCTCCGGGTCGATGCAGGCGATCAGGGACGCCGGCCCGATGTTGGTCGGCTGGCACAGCAGGCCGTGCTTGGTGTCGTAGGTGAAGTCCACATCGTCCGAGGCGTACCAGGCGGTGTTCTCGCGTCCGGTGGGCTCCAGTTCCTTCCTGTCGTACTCGACATGGGTCTTGGACGGGAAGTCGTTGAGCCAGACGTTGCCCTCCCCGTCGACGGCCGTGCCGGAGATGTTCTTCAGGTCCGGTGCCTGGAACTCGGATATCACCTCACCGGGTTCGCGCGCCGCGGTCAACTGCGCCCCGCCGCCAAGCTCGCCGGCGGAGAAGGTCAGAGGCTTGCTGCCGGTGTTGGTGACCGTGACCGGGACGCTCGTCTTGCCGCCCTTCTTCACCACCAATGGGTCGAGGTCACCGTCGACCTCCGCCTTGAGCGCCCCCGCGGGCAGTGCGATGCCGATGTCGCTCCATTCGTCGGACTTCACCTGCGCGGTCACCCACTGGGTTGAGTAGCCCGACGCGTTGACCGAGACGTCGTAGCCGGTGCCGGGCGGTACGCGGAAGGCGAAGCGGCCCTCGGAGTCCGTCGTCGTTGTGGAGATCTCCTCGCCGCCGGCCGAGACCGTGACGGTGGCCCGTCTGACCGGGTCGCCGTCGTTCTCGTCGGTCACCGTGCCGCTGAGGTAGCCGCCGTGGGGCGGCGTGATCCGGATGGCGCGTTCGTCCGTCAGTGGTTCGGAGCCCAGGTGGGAGTACTGGAGAGCGTCGGTGCCGGTGGCGTTCTCGATGCCGACCGTCGCCGAGTAGCCCCTCTCGTACGGGTCTTCGGGGTTCAGGTTGCGGTAGGCGAAGACGATGTCGCCCGTGGTCTCGTGCAGCACCATCTCGAAGTCGACACGGGCCCAGCTCGCCGAGAACATGGTGGCGTCGCGGAACTCGATGACGAACCTGCGGTTCGGGGCCTCACCCAGGGTCTTCGTATAGACCTTGGAGGTGCCGTCCAGTTTGACGTCGTCCCAGAAGGGATAGATCGCCGCGTTCGGATCGCTCTTGTCGGGGAGCGGTTTGTTGAACGGCCAGACCAGGTGCGGCTGGAAGCCGAGGTAGCCGTCGCTGGCCAGCCAGCCGCTGCGGTAGACCTCGTTGTACAGCGGGAACGCGAACGGCAGGTCGATCTTCGCGGTGGCCTCGTCGCCGAAGAGGGCGAACGGCTGGTCCGCCTCGATGTACTCGGCCGTCTCCACCCCGCAGGTGTAACCGAACTTGTCACGCTTGGAACCGAGTGTCACGTCCTGGCTCTCATCGCCGTCCACGGTGAGCTCGATGCTCGCCGAGCCCAGACACCCCTGCGGAGTCGCGACCTGAAGGGTGTACGTCCCGGCTGCGACCTCGGGCAGGGTGTAGTGGCCGTCGGCGTCGGAGACCACTGGCTGGACCGGTGTGTCCGACAGGGACACCGTGGCCCCGGCGACCGCCTTGCCTCCGTTATCCCTCGACACCGTTCCCGAGACCTTCCACACCGCCTTGGCCGCGAGCGCGAAGTCTTGGGTGACGGTGGTCTTGTCGGCGACGGTGATGGTGGCGGTTCCGGTTTTGTATCCGTAGATCGAGGCTTTAACGGTGTACTCGCCGGGCGTCACGGTCAGTTGGTACGTGCCGTCGGCCTCGGTGGTGACATTGCGGTCGGAGGCACCGGTCAGGCTGACGCGTACGCCCGATACGGGCTTGCCGGTGGACTTGTCCGTGACGGTGCCGCTCAGCGTGCCCGCCTCGGCGCCGGGCGCGCGCCGGACGGCGGCCAGGGCGTCCAGCTTGCCCTCGCCCCAGATGTTGTTGTCGTCGGCGCTGCCGCCACAGGTGGTTTCGGCCACGTCCGCGGCCGTGTTGTCGAGGATCGCGACGGTCTCCTGGTACCGGCCGATCAGCCCGGGCGACGCGGACCACAGCAGCGCGACCGTGCCCGCGACATGCGGCGCTGCCATCGACGTACCGGACGAGGAGCCGTAGCCGCCGCCCGGCAGGGACGAGCGCACGCTGCTGCCCGGGGCGGCGATGTCCGGCTTCACCTTGCCGTCGGCGCCGGGCCCGCGGCTGGAATACGAGGCGATGGACCCGGCGCTGGTGAAGGCGCCGACCGCGTAGGCGGACGCGGAGTCGCCGGGCGAACCGGTCGTGTCGCAGTTCGGACCGTCGTTGCCGTTCGAGAAGACCCCGAAGATCCCGGAGGCGGTCCATGCTTTCACGATGTCGTCGAAGAAGGGGTTCTCGTCGCTGCCGTTGGTCTCGCCCCAGGAGTTGTTGATGATGTCGGGGCGCAGATCGGCGCGCGCGTTCTGCCCGCTCAGGTCGGTCGGGGCGAGCATCCACTGCGCCGAGGCGAGCAGCGACTCGGTGGTGCAGCTGTTCGACTCGCAGCCCTTCGCGGTGATCCACTTCGCGCCGGGCGCGACCCCGATCTGATTGCCGGCGCCGTCGTCGCCGACCATGGTGCCCATGGTGTGGGTGCCGTGACCGTAGTTGTCGCACGGAGCGACGGACGGGGTGCCGCAGACGGAGGCCGGGTCGTACCAGTTGTAGTCATGGTTGTACGTGCCGTCGTCCTGCGTGCCCCGGTACTGCGCGGCGAGCGCGGGATGGTCGTACTGCACACCGGAGTCGAGGCTGGCGACGGTGATGCCCTGCCCGGTGGCGCCGCGCTCCGACCAGACATCGTCGGCGTTGATCGCGGCCAGGCCCCACTCCACGGAGTTGACCTCGGCCGCGTCCTTGGCGTCCTTCGGCTCGATCAGCTCGGTCGGCTTCGCCTCGGTGATTTTCTGGATGCCGGGCAGCTCGGCAAGTTCGGTGACGAGCTTCTCCGAGGCCCCCGGCACATGGATCTGGTTGGAGATCCAGTACGAGGTGAACTCCGCGCCCTTACCCTGCAGTTGGGTAGTGGTCTCGGCCTGGCTGGCCTTGGCGGTCGCCTTGAGCGCGTCGATGACGGCCTCGCCGCGTTCGGTCCAGCCCTCGGTCGCGGAGGCCTTCGACAGATCGGCCTTGTCCTCGAAGACCAGCCACACATCGGCGGCTTTCTTCTCCTCCAAGGTCTCGGAGACGTCGGAGGTGATCTCCGCGCGGTCGTCCGCGGCCGAGGCGAGGGGGAAGGAGGCCACCAGTGCAGGTGCGAGCAGGGCCAGGGCCAGGATGGCAGCACGTGCTCTGCCACGTCCACGGCTGCGTCTTGGTAGTGGTGCCGGTGGGCTATCCGGGAAAGGCATGGCGTCTCCA
The DNA here is from genome assembly GCF_040652275.1 of Streptomyces sp. NPDC048275. Taxonomy (NCBI): domain Bacteria; kingdom Bacillati; phylum Actinomycetota; class Actinomycetes; order Kitasatosporales; family Streptomycetaceae; genus Streptomyces; species Streptomyces sp. NPDC048275. Next base: position 3,515 of record NZ_JBEZLR010000131.1, on the reverse strand, counting down.
AGTCGAGGACAGTCGGATGTGCAGACCGGTCACCCCTTTCACCGCATGAGCGGCGAGTACGGTGTGCCCCCACCGCGCGCACCATGCGCCGATGGCCTCGGGGACCTCCGGATGCCGCGTGTGGATCTCCAGTACGCCCCCGGCCAGTTCCCGCGCGTAACGCTCAAGGAGCACCTCGACCCGCGGCCACTCCTCACCGCCCGCGTCGACGACTGCCTGCGGGGTGTTCTCGGGCATGGAACCTCACGATGACTCGGGGCACTGTCGGTCTGTGCGCGCACTGTAGGATCCGGCAGTTACCGTCGCGTTCCCCGGTGTGGTAACTCACCGAGCTGTTCGAGGAGTTCGGTAGCGGCTGCACAGGCCTGGCCGTCTCCGGTGGCGTTGGTGATGCCGAGCGCGTCCCCGAGGATCCCGGCTGCCTCGCTCTCCCGCCCCAGCCGGATGAGCACCCGCGCCTGGTTGGTGAGCGCGTACGGCAGGCACCAGGACTCACCCATGCGCCGGGCCAGGGTCAGCGCCCGCACCGCGTGATCCGCTGCGGCCGCCAGATCACCGAGGTTCAGGGTCTGCTGTACGAGATTGCCGCGGGCGAGGACGACATCCGCCGGATCGCCCGCGAACTCGACCAGTTCCAGCACCCGCTCGCCGTGCGCATGCGCCTCGGCGTACCGCCCTTCGCGCTGGGCGAGCTGTGCCAGGACGTTGAAAGGGCCGACCAGGCGCGCCGGGTCCCCGGATGCCTCCGCCGGAGCCAGCGCGCGCTCCGCGGTCCGCCGGGCCTCGGGCAGCCGGTCGAGCAGCAGAAACGCGGATGCCCTGTTGGCCAGGGCCCGGGCCAGCAGCAGCGGGTCGCCGCCGCAGAGTTCCTCCGCTCTCCCCGTGGCCTCCAGCGTCTCGGTATAGCGGCCGGTGCCGAAGTACAGCAAGCTCTCGGCCAGATGGAACAGCGCGGCCGTACGGGCGTCCACCGCTCCGGGATCGTGCTCCGCGAGTACGTCCAGTCCTTCCGCGGGCCGTCCGGCGCGGCTCAGCACCTCCGCCAGCGCCGCCGCCGCCCGTACCGCCCGAGCCGTACGGCCGGCGTCCGCGAAGGCTCGCATCGCCGCCCGCAGCACTTCCTCAGCCCGGTCGTAGCGCCCCAGCGCCCGTAGCACCGCACCCCAGGCGTGGCGGTCCTCGGCCGCCGGGAGCCCGGCGGCGTCCAGCCGGGCGACGAGATCGCGGTAGTGGCCGTCGGCGGTGTCGTTGGCGTACATCGAGGCCGCCCGGCGCGCCGCCCGCCGCAGGAAGTCGACGGCTCTCGGGTCGTCGGCGCGGCTGAGGTGGTGCGCGGCCGTGTCCACCGCCTCGGGCCGGTGCCGTACGAACGTGTCGGCGAGGAGCATGTGCAGCTTGCGCTGCCGTGCGGCGGTGAGCGCGTCCCGGCAGGCCAGCCGGATCAGCGGATGCCGGAAGCCGTACGTGACGGACGGGAGCCCGCTCTTCAGCGCGGGGGACTCGCCGATGATCCGGCTGCGTACCGCCTGGTCGAGATCATCGAGCAGTGCGGCGTGAACCAGCCCCAACTCTCCCGCTGCCTCGATAAGTTCAGCGGCGCGCAGTGGCTCACCCGCCACGGCGAGCAGCTCGGCGACTGCCTGCGCGCCGGCGCTCAGGGACTGGATCCGCTGGGCCGCTAGATAACCGATGCGTTCCGGAACGGTGCCTTCACCGTGCCGCAGGGCCGCCGCCCGGTCCGGCGCCGCGGCCAGCTCCCGGGCGAACAGCGGGTTGCCGCCAGAGAGTTCACAGCAGGCCTGCACGGTGGCTTCGTCGGCCTCGCCGATCGCGTCGATCACGAGCCGCCGGCAGTCCTGCTCGGCCAGTCGCATGATCTCCACCCGGCCGGCCATCCCCTGGGCCAGCAGCGAGGTCAGCGGCCTCATCCGCCGGTCGGCCGGAGAGAGCTCACCCTCGCGCAGCGTGGCAAGGACCCGAAGCCGCCCGGCACCCACCCGGGCCAGGTGGTAGAGCAGTTGGAAACTTCCGAGGTCCGCGGCGTGCAGATCGTCCAGGACGATCCAGAGCCCGGTCTTCGCCTCCTGCCCTGCTTCGGTGAGCAGCGAGGCGACCGCATGGAACAGCTGCGTCCGCTCCTCCTCCGGACCGCCCTTGCCTCGCGGCGCGCCTGTCGTGGGCAGCAGTCCGGCCAGGGCGGGATGACGTACCAGCGTGGCTTGTCTGCGCGTGTCCGGCAGGGCGGCCAGGTAGTCGTTGACCGCGTCGCTGATCACCCCGTACGGCGTCGGCCCCTCGGCGTCGTGCGCGGTTCCCCACAGCACCACCGCCCCTCCATCGGCAGCCAGCCGGGCCGCCTCGGCCGCGAGCCGCGTTTTTCCGGCCCCGGCCTCGCCGCTGATCACCACCACCGGCCAACGCGGTTCGGCCAGCTCCTGAAGGACCTGCTCTCTGCCCCGTATGGGCGTGTCGAGGTGGCGGTTCACGGCCTCCGGCAGCCGGCGCCGCGCCGGCGCTACGGGCAGCGCGCGGGCCAACCGCTCACGCAGAACCACCAGTTCGGCCTCGTACGGCGCCAGCCAGTCGGCATACCGGTCCTCCGGCAACAGGTCGTGGCCCAGACGTCCGACCGCCGCCACCAACGCACTGCGGTTCCCCTCGCGCAGCGCGGACCGCGCCGCCGACCGCACCTCGTCCACATCCACCCGTACATGACGCAGGATCACCATCTCGCCGTCGGCGACGAGATAACTCCGCCCGGCCCCCTTCTCGAGCCCCGACTCCAGGACGTGGCGGGCGGCGTGCAGCGCGGCCCGGAGATTACGCCCGGCCGCCGTTTCCTCCGCGCCCGGCCAGCATGCGTCGATCACCCGCTCGCGATGCAGCCGGCGACCGGGGGCGAGCGCAAGCACCTTCAGCACCGTCCTGGCACTGGAGCGGCGCCACTTCCCGGACAGGGGTGTGCCCTCACGAGACAGACTGAACCCGCCTAGCAGTTGCACCGTCAGAACAGGCGGATCACCGGGCACGGTTCCACCTCCAGTCACCTGGGCAACTGTGCGCCGACCAGCCCTGCAGCATAAGGATCAACGGCACCGCTTACAAGACCGGCCTCGCGTCCGGCACCGTTCTGGCGCCTCGGGGTCGGCCGAGCACTGGTCGACGAACCGCGCGCCTCCTGACTATGGCTGACGAGGCGTCAGGTTCCGGCGCAGGTGCCGGTTCCGCCGAGCAGGGTGGAGTGCGTCGGCGACTCGGCGACCAGGGCGTCGCGCACCGGAGCGGCTCGGTCATGAGCAGGAGCCAGGCCGGTACGAGTGCGGCCTGGGGGCTCGCCGACACTGCGGCTGCGGCGGCGCGTCGTCAATTACGCGAAGCGGCATGGCCTGGAACCGGAAGGCAAGCGCATCGAGAAGGTTCAGAAGCCGTTGTTGAACCGAGTATGAGCTTTGAGTTCCTGCTGGTCAGGCATGGTTTCGGTTGGATTGAGGGATGGTCTCGACGTTCTGTTTCCG
>NZ_JBEZLR010000130.1:0-25741 GCF_040652275.1 Streptomyces sp. NPDC048275 | reverse complement strand
TGGTGCGGTGCATCGCAAGGCGGAGGGTCGTCCGCGTACTGGGCGTACGCGGACGATCCCGACAACGCGGCGAGGCGCCGTGCCAGGCGTCGCGGGCCAGACGGGACTTTCGAACTAATGGCCCAGAGGTGTCGGGGGCATGGCGTCCGGGACGGGGGTGGGGACCGGGGGGCGCGCAGTTGTCGCCTGCTCTCTCACCAGGGCGTTGGCGATCTTGCGGGCCAGGAGCGGATCGACCGGAAGCACGTGTGAGGCGAACCAGCGGGCGGCCGACGGGTCGGGCGACGGGTCGACGAACTCCGCGCCCGCGTAGTCGTCGAGCGGGGGGTCGTAGACGTACCCGCAGACCACGCCGCGTCCCACCAGACGTTCCACGAGGGCGTCACGGTCGTGGACCAGGAGGGGCACCCGGAAGAGAGGCAGAGGGCCGTCGTGCGCCGTCCGGTCGCGCAGGACCGGGGTGGCCCAGGGGGAACCCGACAGCAGCGAGACACCGACCCTGCGCCGGGCGAGGTCGTCGTCGAGCCGCGCCAACCTCAGAATCAACTGCCCACGGACCAGGGCCCCGTGGCGGGACCGGAAGCCGTGCAGATCGACACGCACCCATGGCTCGTACGCGGTCAGGCTCGGCGCCTCGCGCGCGCAGCCGGAGAGCCGCGGCGCGTGCAGGGCCATGCGGAAGTCGTCGCGTTCCAGCATCCCGAGACGCTGCATCGTCCGCCACACAGGACGCACCAGATGCAGGGTGCGTACGGAGGAACGCGCCAGCGGCCGCAGCGTCACAGCCAGGTCGCCGCGGAGGCGGCCCGGCACCAGGAGATCGTCGCGCAGCAGCTCCAACTCCCGCCGGGTGCGGGCGTCCTCGACGGCGAGGAAGCCACCGGCCATCGCCGCCACGTGCTTGGACAGGCTGAACGCCGCCGCTTTCCCGAAGGTCCCGATCGGCTGCCCGTCCACGTGGGTGCCGATCGCGTGCGCCGCGTCCTCGAACAGGGGGATCCCCAACTCCTCGCAACGACGCCGCAGTTCCACGACCCGGTCCGGCATCCCGTACAGGCTTGTGGTCAAAACGGCGTCCACGTTCCGCCAGGTCGATTCCGGTACGGCGGCCGGGTCGATGTTGCCGTCCCATACGGACACGGGGGCCTGGACCGGGCGCAGCCCGGCCGCAAGGACCACGAAGAGAATCACGTCGTCGTTCACCGGTGACATCAGCACCCGTGCGCCCGGCCGGCACCAGTGCCGCAGTGCCAGGTAGAGAGCCAGCCGTGCCGAGGGCGTGTAGACGCATTCGCGTCCGAGACGCCGTGTCATCATCGCGGCGAGCCGCGATCCGTACGGCATCGTCACCTCTTCCGTCGAAGGGTCGTCCGAGGAACACACCGCGCTCTCGCGAGCATCGGTCAGGTCCGACCGGGCTTCCGGCCGACCAGGCTCTCGCCATCGCGGTCGGGGAGGCCGCGACGACGGGTGGTAGGGGCAAACGGAACGCAGTGCGAAAGCCAGGAGGGGGGAACCCCGCTCATCGTGCGCGCGGTCCCGCTCCGCCCAAGGCGACCCGGCCCGACGTGCGCAGCGTGCCGACCGTCTTCAGCAGGCGGTCGGCCGGTTCCCGCAGTGTGGGATGGGCCAGGACCGTGTTGCGCAGGCCGCGCACCGGTCTGCGCCACAGCCTGTGGGCTGCCGCCATCGGGTGGGGGCGGGTCGCGAATCCTTCGCCCACGCGCAGCTCGCGGGTCTTGAGCCAGTCCTTGTACTCCTTGTCGCCGCGTCCCAGATCCATGACCCGCACACCGTGCCGGCCTGCGGCCTCGGCCGTCCGAAGGTGCATCATCAGCCCGGGCGAGTAGTAGTGGAACTCAGGGTCGTACGCGGTGAACCAGGCCGCGAACACCGTGCGCGATCTCGGCCCGAAGTGTGCGGCCACCGGCCGGTCGCCGGCGTACAGCACGGACAGCACGCCGGTGAAGTGCTCGTCGCGGACCTGGAACAGGTGATCCACCAGGTCCACGATCCACGGCCGCGCGAACCGGTCCATCCGTCCTGTCCTGCGGTACTGGGCGGACTTCCACTCCATGAGCGTGTGCAGCGCCTTCGGATCACGCTCGTCGAAGACGAACCGCAGCTCGCCCACGTCGCGCCCCAGGCGGCGTTCCTTTTTCAGCGTCGTCTTGGCCAGCCCCGGGTACGCGCCGCGCAGCCACTCCGCGTAAGTGCCGCCGCCGTCCTTCAGATCGACCACCGGTGAGGCGAACGTCCCCGTGACGTATCTGCCGAAGGGCTGCTGCTCCTCGACGAGGTGGTCGAACTCGAAGACGGACAGCCCGCACGCCCGCAGCAGTTCCTGGGGGTCCCAGGTGACCCCGGGGCGGTGCACGAGGGCCTGGCAGTCGGAGAGACCGAGACCGATGGCCCGGCCGACACCGAAGGAGTTGCGCTCGTACGGGAAGAAGCCGACGGGTTCGCCGTTCTCCTGCAGGACCGCCACCTGCGCCCCACCGTGGTACCTGCCGATCCCGGCCGCGAACTCCGGTGCCAGGAAGGGGTTGCCGTAATCGGGTGACTCGTCCATCGTCTCGTGCCAGGCCCGGCGAAGCGTGGTGCTCAGCTCCTCGGGTCTGTGTGTCGTGATGTCCACCTCAGATCAACCGCCCTTCCGCAGGCTCCGCGAGGGACGTACCGGTCGCTGTGCAGGCCCGTAAGGCGTGTGGATCCCCGTTCACGGATCGCATGGGCGACCGTCCCCCCATTTCCCCCATGACGCGTTGTCCGCGTCCTGCCACTTCTTTGGCCCTGTGCTCGTCCACGGCGTACGTGCGCTCGCTCCACGGTCGATGACCGAGGTGCGAACCGAATGGCAGGGCTCAAACGTTGCGAAACAGTACGCACGCTGTCAAGGGTGCCTGTCGTAACGGATGTGTGCGGATCGGATGGCCCGGTCCCGCTCAGGGCATCCGGTGCATGCAGAACTACACCTCCGTCGACGCCCGTTCCGGACGGCCGAGGTCTGCGCACGGCTGTCGGCCGCGGACACCACCCCCGAGTCGAGGTCATCTGCCCTTGTGCATCTGGTCGTTCACTCGATCGGCCAGTTCGGTGGTCATCCCGACGCTGGGCAGCGGCTGGTTGAGGGCGGTGAGCAGCATCGTCAGGTGGGTGTCCACGGTCGCTTCGATCAGTGCGCTCAGCGTGGCGGCGTGCTCCCTGGCCCGCACCCATCCGACGCCGACGACACATGTCCCGATGACTGCGGCCGGATACCACCACAGGCCGACCACGAGATACAGCAGGCCCCATCCGGTGACCACGGCGGCGGCCTGGAACTCGGCGTTGGCGGCCTGCACCGGGCTGCGCTCACTTTCGGGGAGCAGTACCCACAGCCGCGGCCACACCAGCCCAAGCCGCAACCCCTGGTACTGGGCGGCGATCCCGGCGTCGGCCAGCCGGAATTGTTCGCCGATCCAGGTCGGCCGTTTCGGCAGGTACTCGGGCACCGGGCGCACACCGGCCCGGTCGGCGGCCGCGACCGCTCGCCTGCGGCGCAGCCGCACCAATGCGCGGGCGAGTGGGCCACGCCACTGGCCGAACCACACCGCCTGCACCAGTCTGCCCGTCGCCTTCGCGAGCAGGGCCGCGGCGCCCGCACCGAGCAGCAGGCCGACCACGCGAACCCCGACCGACACCTCGGAGCCGTTCATGAACCGGGTGATCCTGGCCTGCGCCAAACCGATGTCGAGAGCATCAGCGTGCCCGAGCAGGTCGGCACAGAGGACCGACACCACGAACAGCGCTCCCGGCAGCACCGCCGCGGCCCACCGCTCGGCCAGTTTGCCCCCGATGGACGACAGGAGCGTCGTCATGGTGCCGGAGTCATCGGCAGGCCGTCGAACAGGGCGCACACCGGCGGCCTGCCCTGATCGTCGCGCTCGGCACGGCGGGGGCAACGGCGTTGCGGGCAAAGGTAATTGCCTCGCCCGACCGAGGGAACGGCGTCGAGTCCCGGTGCGAACACCACGCCCGACCCCGGCGGCTCGGCACGCTGGGGCACGGGTGGCTGCGCCGCCCCGGCCAGCCCGAAGTTCCGGCACATCTCCAGCGGCGACGCGCCGTCACGTACCCGTGCCTCGGCCCGGGCCAGTCTGTCGGTCCAGAATCCCTCGGCCGCGCTCTCGCGCAGCACCGGCAAGCCGGCACACCACAGTGCCATGGCACTGGCCTCGTCGAGTTCACCGTCCACATGCCCTCCCCCTGTGCTTTCCTTCTGGAACAACGCTATCGGGTCAACCAGGAAAAAACGGGGGGAAGTTGTCGACCGATCGCGCCCACGCACTGGCCCGGCTGCGGGCCGGCACAGATCTGGCGGATCCCGCGGTGCTCGCCGCCGCGGCGGCCGCGATGTTCCCGCTGTACGAGACCGAGCCGACCCCACCGGAGGTGGCTCTCGCCGTCGGCACCCTGCACTGGCGGCGGCAGGCCACGCTACCGATCGGCCATTACGCCGAGTGGGAGCGTGGCCTCGCCCACCTGTGCTTCGTACTGGCCCGGCCGCAGTTGCCGACAGAAGCGCGTTCCTGGTTGGACGGACAGCCCGATCTCGGACCGTTCGACGAGCGCCTGTGGATGAGCTACCCGGGCATGCTGATGCACCTGTCGCACGATCCCGGTGTGCTGACGGCAGTCGTCGCGCTGGCCGGAGCGGCCGCCGCGGCCACGGGTGAGGCCCTTAATTTGGCTTGCCTTGCCGACGCACAACGGTTGACGGCCCTTGTCACCGGAGACGAGAACCTTCTCGTCGAGGCGGTGGCGACGGCCGCGGCGGCGGTCGACGCGGCGGGCCCGGACGACCCGGACCTGTGCGGCTACCTCGTCGCACTCGCCGCGGGGCAATACGCTCAGGCGGAGCGCACCGGTTCTCCCGCGGCCTTCGACGCCGCGATGCGGACCATGCGTGCCGCGCTCGATCACACCCCGGACGATCACCCCGACCGGCCCGTGTTCGAGGGCAACCTCGGCACGCTGCTGCTGAACAGCTTCAAACTGACCGGCTCCACGCGGGACCTGGAGGGGGCGGTCGAGGCGCTCACCGCCGCGTCGCGAGCCACTCCGGCGGACCACCCGGGCCGGTGGAACTGCCTCTCCATGCTGGGATTCGCCCTCCTCCAGCGGTTCGAGCGGGCCGGAGCGGACCGCGATCTCACCGAAGCGGAGACGGCGGGCCGGGCGTCCGTGGCCCTCACGCCGGACGGCCATCCGGGCCGCGGCATGGCCCTGATGAATCTGGCGAACACGCTGAAAACGCGCTTCGACAGGACGGACCGGCTCTCGACCCTCACAGAGGCCGCCGACCTGCTGCGCGCCGCGGTGGCGATCACCGAGGACGGGCATCCGATGCTGGCCCTGTGCCTGGGCAACCTCGGTCTCGTACTGACCGAGAGATTCATGAGAACGGAAGAGGACCGCGACCTGGACGAAGCGATCGCGGTACTTCGGGCCGCGCTCGCCGGAGTTCCGACCGGGCACCCGAACTCCGTCGCCATGTTGCTGAACCTGGGGAACTCGCTGCGCGAGCGCCACAAGCGGACCGGGGACAGGGCGGTGCTCGCCGAGGCGACCGACCTGCTGCATCACGCGCTGGACACGACAGCTCCGGACCACCCGGACCGGTTCCTCCTGCAGAGCAGCCTCGGATCCGCGCTGCGGGACCGCTTCCAGCACACCGGCGACGTGGCCCACCTCGACGAAGCCGTGCGGCTTCTGCGAGCCGCGGTCGACTCGGTACCGCGCGATCACCCGCGCCGCATTTCGATGCAGGCCAACCTCGCCATTGCGCTGTCCTCGAGGTTCGGCTGCGGGGGTCCACCCGCCTTGCTGGACGAGGCGATCGAACTGTCCCGGTCCGCGGCCGCCGCACTGCCTGTCGACCATCCCGCCCGGACGCAGCATCTGTCGAATCTCGGCGCGGACCTCGACGACCGGTTCAAACGGTTCGGACGCCTCGATGATCTCGACGAGTCCGTCGCCATCGGCAGAACCGTGCTGGCGGCGTTGCCCGAGGAGCACGCGGACCGGATCCGGCGGATGTCCAACCTCGGCAAGGCGCTGTATGCCAGGTACGAGCGACTGGGCGACGCCGCCGACCTGGACGAGACCGTCTCCCTGCTGCGGGCGGTGGTCGCGGGCACGTCGCAGGACCATTCTCGGTATCCCGCTCGACTGGCCGACCTCGCAGTGGCCCTGCAGGCCAGGTACGAGCGGTTCGATCGGACCGCCGATCTGGAGGAGGCCCTGCGGAGCAAACAGGCCGCGGTGGCGGCCGCTCCGTCGGACCACCCCGGCCGGGCGTTGTACCTGTCGAACGTCGCCATCAGCCACCAGACCCGATACCTGCGGTTCGGAGACCCGCAGGACCTGCACGCGGCCGTCGACGCCGCCCGACTCGCCCTGCGGGCGACCCCGGACGACCACCCCGACGTGGTCAGCCGACTGGGGACACTCGGCAACACGCTGATGGTGCGGTTCCGGCGCGAGGGGGACCTCGCCGACCTCGACGAGGCCATGGACGCGGGCAGACGCATGGTGGCGCTGCTGCCCGCCGACCATCCCCACCTCGGAAAGGCCCTGTCCCAACTGGCGCGTGTGCTCGGCGCGCGCTTCGAACGGCTGGCGCGGCTCGCGGACCTGTCCGAGGCGATCGACGTCAGCAGGCGCGCGGTCGCCGCGACCGAGCCGGACGACCCCGGCATGTTCACCCACCGGGAGAACCTGGCCGGCCACCTGCGCATGCGGTACGACCGGGTGGGAGATCTGGCCGATCTGGACGCGGCCATCGCGGACCTGCGCGCGGTGGCCGATGCGATGGCTCACGATCACCCCAGCCGGGCCATCGTGTTGTTGAACCTGGCCGGCAACCTCGCCGCCCGGTTCGAGAGGTCCCGTGACCTCGCGGAGATCGACGAGGCCACCGACCTCGGGCGGGCCCTCGTGGCAAGGACTCCGGCCGACCATGCCGACCTGCCGATCAAACTCGGCCGACTGGGCAGGACGCTGATGGCGCGTGCGGAACTCTCGCCGGATGCCGAGGTGTTGGACGAGGCCGTCGCGGTCACACGCGCCGCCGTCGAGGCGACTGCGGCGGGTGACCAGGAACTCGCCGCGCGGCAGGGAAACCTGAGTGCCGTACTGCAGCTGCGGTTCACCAGGACCGGTGCCGTCGGGGACATCGCCGAGGCCGTCGCGGCGGCCGACTCCGCACTGCGTGCCACGCCGGACGGCCACCCTCGGCGCGCCACGGCCCTGTTCAGTCTCGGCCGATCGCTCGCCCTGCGCTGGACGGTCAGCGAGTCGGAGACCGACCTGGACGGAGCCGTCGACGCCTACCGGACCTCAGTGGGCGACCCGGTGGGCCAGACCAAGATCCGTGCGCGTGCGGCGTTGTTCTGGGGCCTGCTGGGCGAACAGGCCGGCCGGCACGGCACCGCGCTTGCCGGGTTCACCGAGGCCGTAGCACTGCTGCCCAGGCTGGCCTGGGTCGGCTCGAGCCGGGCGACCAGGGAGCACTCCCTGCGCGAATGGCAGGGGCTGGCGTCCGCCAGCGCGGCGGCCGCACTGTCCGCCGGGGAACCCGAGCGTGCCGTCACCCTGCTGGAGCAGGGCAGATCGGTGCTCTGGACACAGGCACTCGGCCTCCGGGACGACTTCTCCGCACTGCGGGCCGTCGCCGCGGAGCTCGCCGACCGGCTCCGTACCCTCGCCGTCGAACTCGACACACGCGATCCGGACGAGGGCCGCGACCACAGGATCCGGCTCGCCGACGAATGGGACACCCTGCTCGCCAGGGCGAGGGCGTTGCCGGGCCAGGCGGACCTGCTGCGCACGCCGTCCTTCGAGACGCTGTGCCGGGACCTGGGCGAGCACCCAGTCGTGATCGTGAACCTCCATGTCACCCGGTGCGACGCGTTGATCGTCGCGGACGGCTCGGTCACCGTTGTCGAACTGGCGGACCTGTACACCGAGGCGCACACGAGGAGCGACGTGTACCTGGCTGCCCGGGAGACCCTGGACCGCCCCGGCACCCCGGGCCCCGCTCGGGCGGCCGCGGAACAGACCGTGCTGGCCACCCTGGAATGGCTGTGGGACAGCGTCGCCGAACGGGTGCTGGCCCAGCTGGGGTACGCGCGGGGAGACGAGTTGCCGCGCATCACCTGGTGCCCGACGGGCCCGCTGACCGTACTGCCGCTGCATGCCGCCGGCTATCACGACCCGTCCGACGAACCGGCCGGGCGGACCGTCCTCGACCGGGCCGTCTCCTCGTACGTGCCCACCCTGCACGCGCTGGCCACGGCCAGGGAATCGCACACCCGCGCCCAGGAGAGCGACCGGATGCTCGTAGTGGCCATGCCGACAACTCCGTTCGCGGGCCTCGGGGCGCTGCCCGGTGCGCGCGAGGAAGCCGACCTCGTGTGCGCCCGCTTCGACGGCCGGCACACCACCCGGGTCGGGGCGCAGGCGACCAGGGCCGAGGTGATCGGCGACCTTCGCAGCCATGCCTACGTCCACTTCGCCTGCCACGGCGGGCTTCGGGTGGACGATCCCTCCGCGGGCGCGCTCTACTTGCACGACGGCCCGCTCACCGTGCTCGACGTCGCCGCACTGCGGCTGACCGGTGCGGAGTTGGCGTTCCTGTCCGCCTGCCAGACCGCAGTCGGCAGCATCAACCTGCTCGACGAGAGCATCCACATGGCCGGTGCGCTGCAACTCGCCGGATACCGGCAGGTGATCGCGACCTTGTGGCGGATTGCCGACCAGCCGGCTGCGGACTTCGCCAGACGGATCTACGACCTGGCGTTCGACGGCGACCGGCTGGACCTCACACGCACCGCACGTGCACTGCACCAAGTCACGCGCAAACTGCGTGACGCCTGCCCGGGAAACCCTGCCCAGTGGGCCTCATACGTCCACACCGGCCCGTGAAAGCACCAACGAAGGCGCCTGCCCCGTCAGGACGAACTCGGGGCGGCGCTGGGTCCCATCCCGCTCATGTGGATGATGGTGCCGCCGACCGTCGGACGGAACTCCTTGAGCACCTTCGGCTGCGCGCTGATCACCCAGCGCGATCCGACCAGATAGGTGCCCTGATACATGCTGATCGTGTCCAGCCACGTCTGCTTGTACTTCTCCTCGGGGAACGTGGTGATGAGGTAGTCGCCGGTCTTGGTGTGGCAGATGCCTTCGCGCAGTTCGTCGGCCTCGACACGGATCTTCACCTTGCACTTCGTGAGGTTCGCGATGACTTCGACTTTCGCCGGTGCCACGACCTGGGCCTGTTGGGCCGATGTCACCGGCGTCTTCGACGACTTGCGCTCCGCCGCCGCTTCGCCCTCGCCCCCGCTGCACGCCGCGGCAAGGGGAAGCAGGGCCAGACTTCCGGCGAGTGCGGCGCCGCGGACCAGACGGGCGCCGGTCGAGGTGCCGCAGGGGCGTGATCGCGGTTGCTGCTGTGGCACGTCGCTGCTCCGTATCCAGGCTGTTTCTGCCCGCACGAGCGGACAGACGTACGAGAAGGGATACGGAAGAACACCGGAGGGCGTTCACCGCGCTTGTCACCATCAAGTGGGGCGCTCGTCCAGACGTGGTCGAGGTGGCGCAGTCCCCCGGTTCGAGCGATGGCCGACTCGGCCGGCCGGCTCTGGGACAGAGGTCGAACACGAAGCTGCATATGGCGCGAAAAGGCCGCCGGACTGCGCCCCGCGCAGCAGGGGCGCACAGAACGAAGGAGAGAGCCCTGTATGCGCCCCGCGCGTGTGGGTAAGAATGCGCCATGTCAGTGATCACGTGGCTGGGGTGTCATGGCCCCTCATCCACCGCCAACTTTCCGAGAAGGCAGGTCGGTTGCCGTGCAGTTGCGTCTGCCCACGTCCGTGTCCGAAGCGCAGGAGTGCCTGGCTGAAGGGGCGGTCCCGATAGGCGGGGCGACACTCGTGTGGGCCACCTGGCAGCGGGACGGCTTCCCCGATCAGGCCATGTCGCTGCGCAATCTGCCCGAGGCCAACACGATCGGCCCCGAGGCACTGGGCGCGGCCGTCCTGTTGCACCAGGTCGACGACCGCGTGCCGGAGGTACTGCGTCTGGCGGCCGCCACGATAGGGACCGGCGCAGTGCGCCGCACGGCCACGGTCGGCGGCAACCTCATCGGCAGCACGCTGCGCTGCCTGCTGCCCGCGGCCTACGTCCTGGACGCTCGTGCCATGGTGCTGGAACCGGACAGGGTCTACGAGACCGACCTCGCCGAGGTGGTGGCCAAGCGTCACCTGCTGCTCAGCCTCCGCTGGCGCGTGCCGATCATCAGCGGGTACCGCAAGCTGGCGAGCGAGGCGGGCGGACCGCCGCCCTTCGTCGTCGCCGCCGCCGTGCACGCCGACCCCGGCGGACCCGACCTCCTTCGTGTCGCCGTCCGCGACGGCTACGAGGTCCTCAGCGACAGCACTGTCTGTGACGCCGACACCGCAGAGGTGCTCGACACCCTGCGCCACACGGCCATCGGCACACTTCACCCCACCGCTTGGGAAACGGTCCGCCAACACGTCACCGACCTCTTGGCCCGCCTCGCCAACGAGTGAGACGCGGACGACTGCCCTGTCCACTCGGCGCGTGAGACATGCCGAGAGCGTCGGCGCGCCCACCAGAGCAGACCGCTTCGACGTCCTGGTCGCCGATCCGTTGGCGCGCGCTCTGTACTCCGAGATGTACGCCCGATCCTGCCTGTCAGGCGAACACGCCCCGCTTCGTGCTCCTCAGCCCCGCGGCGCGGCGACTCTACGTCGACCGGGAACGCGTTGCCAAGGCCGGCGGAGGCCGGCGGTCTGCCCCTCGGCGGCGTCGGCAAGAGCGGACGGATGGTGTCAGCCCGACCAGCAGAGAACGCCGTCGCCTCATCGGACACCGCTACGGCTGTGCACGGGGAGTTTCCCGGCGGTGCTCAAGGTGACGTCATAGGCTTCGGGGTCGAACCGGGCCAGACGCCGGCGCATCCGACCCGTCGACCATGGCCAACTGAAGCTGTTGCGGCCGTTGTCGTCGAGGTAGTAGCTGGAGCATCCGCCCGCGTTGTAGACGGTCGACGGCAGTGCTTGCTGGACCTCGGCGCTGAACGCGGCCTGGACTTCTGGACGTACGTTCATGCTGGCCCAGCGCGCAGAACGGAAGTGGCGCACCGCGCCTGCCACGTGGTCCAGTTGTGCTTCCAGGACCATGTAGGCGGATGAGTGCCCGGTGCCCAGGTGCGGTCCGAGCAGGATGAACGCGTTGGGGAATCCACTGACGGTGGTGCCCAGGTAGGCGTCCGGGCTGCCCTTCCAGTGGTCGGCGAGGCTGGCGCCGTCGGCGTCGAACACTCGGTGGACGACGGGCATGTCGAGGATATGGAAACCGGTGCCCAGAATGATGGTGTCGACATCCGCGCTGCTGCCGTCGGCACCGATGACGCGACTGCCGTGGACGGCCGCCACCGCCGTGGCGTGCACGGTGACGTTCGGCCGGGTCAAAGAGGGATAGTACGTGTTCGACAGCAGCAGCCGTTTGCAGCCCAGGGTGTAGTCGGGTGTCAGCGCGCGGCGCAGCTGCGGGTCTTTGACGGCGGCCCTGAGGTGGAGCGTGCCCACCTTCTGCACCGCGCGCAGGATGGACGGGTGGCGGAAACCGGTACCCAGGGTCTCCATCGCCGCGTACTCCGCGTTACGCAGGGTCCGTTGCGCTACCGGAAGACGTCGCATCAGCCATCGTTCGGCACGCGGCACGTAGTGGTCGGGCTTCGGCAGCACCCACTGGGCGGTGCGCTGGAACAGGTGCAGCCGGCCGACGCGTGGCTGGATGGCGGGAACGAACTGCACGGCCGACGCGCCACTGCCGACGACGGCGACACGTGCGCCCGTCAGTTCGTGGTCGTGGCGCCAGCGCGACGAATGGAAGACTTCGCCGGGGAAGTCGTCCAGGCCGGGGATGTCGGGAAGCAGCGGTTCATGCCAGGGTCCCGCTGCCGCGATCAGGAAACGGGCCGTGTAGCGGTCGCGGTTGGTCTCGACGTGCCAGCGGGCGTCGTCGTGGTTCCACTGCGCACGTGTGGCTTCGGTGCCGAAGTGGATGAGCCCGGCGATTCCGTGACCGGCCGCTGTGGTTCGGAGGTACGCGTGGATCTCGGGCTGGCCGGCGAAGGCACGCGTCCACTCCGGATTGGGTGCGAAGGAGTAGGAGTAGAGGGCGGACGGGACATCACAGGCGCAGCCCGGGTAGGTGTTGTCCCGCCAGGTTCCGCCGAGCTCGTCCGCCTTCTCGATGAGGACGAGATCGCGCACGCCGGCCTGGCGCAGTCTGACGGCTGCTCCGATTCCGGACAGGCCGCTGCCGATGATCAGCACATCCACGTGGTGGGTCTCGCGGGTGGCGCTCCCCGCAGGGCTCTCAGGGTGGCGCATGTCAGGCTCCTGTCGACACGTCGATGTGGCGGCCGGTGCCGTGGTGGGGAACGGGCGCCTGGAGCCGGTCTCGAACGACGGCCCGTGTGGTACGCAGAGACGTCTCCAGGACCGTCAGCCGGCGTCGGCCGTCCATGAAGTTGCCGCCCATCGTGCGGAGGTCGGCGGCGGTGGGCTCGATTCTGATGACGCGTGTGCCCGTTTCCCGCAACGCGGCGCATTCGGCGTCCAGTGTGCGTGTCATGACGCGGCGCAGCAGCGCCTCCGCCCGGCCGAGACCCCTGCGCGGTCCGGGGGAGGACGAACCCATCGGCGCTATGACGTACACCTCGTCGAGCCCCTGGGGCACCAACAGGTCGGCCGATGCCGTGGAACGGATACCACCGTCCGCATAGCGCCCGCCGTCGATGCGCACGGGCGGAAACCATCCCGGGACCGCCCAGGAGGCGCGCAGCGCGTCGCGTAGGGCGACCCGCGGCGTGTCGGGGTGCCCGAACGGCGAGCGCCGGCCCGTGTCGAAGTCCGTCGCCACCAGCCAGGTCGCGGGATGGCGGACCCACTGTCCGGCGGGCGCCAGCGAGTCGGCGACGGCTGCCAGCCGGCCCGCGTCGCCACGCCCCTGCGGCAACAGGCCGGACAGACCGGCCAGTGCGGGAACTGTGCGCCCCCATGCGCGGCGCACCAGCGCAGGAGATCCCAGGAGGAGGGCGGGCCGAGGCGGTATGCCTCGGGGCGGAGTGGCGAAGTGACGGACCAGTTCGGGGCGGGAGCTCTCCCGGCCGAGTTGCGCGGCCAACAGGTCCTCCACGCCGATGCCGCTGCCGAGCATGGCCGCCACTTCCGCCCCCGCCGAGGTGCCCACGAGGACGTCGGCGTCGCGCGGGTCCCACTGCAGGGCCTGCTGGAGCGAGTGCAGGGCGCCGATCGTCCAGGCCGCGCCGAGCGTTCCGCCGCAGCCCAGCACCAGTCCGCGGGATAAGGCCGTTCGCGTGTCAGTCGTGGTCACTGAGTTCTCCGCCATCCGGATACCGATGAGATCCGGATACTAGCGGTATCTCAAAGCGCGAGACAGTCCCTGTGCAGGGATAAGATCCGAGAGCTTCACGGGAAAGCCGCGCAAGGATGGGAAAGGGAGCGAGACATGGCCCGCCTCAGCCGCGTCGAGAGCCAGGAACGCACTCGCGAGCGACTCGTCGCCACCGCGCGGGAGTTGTTCCTCCACAGCGGTTACGGCACCACTTCTCTCAGCCAAGTCGCGGAGACGGCCGGCTACTCCAAGGGAGCCGTCTACTCCAACTTCCGCAACAAGGACTACCTGTGCCTGGCCGTGCTCGACGCCATCCGTGCCGAACAGTTGGCGCTGCTCACGGCCTCCATCATGAGCAGCAGTCGGATCGACGACCGCCTCGCGGCCTTCGCGGCCTGGGGCGAGGCACACATCGGCGACGAAGCTTGGACCACGCTCGAGGTGGAGTTCCTCACCCGAGCCCGTCATGACGACGAGCTCCGGCGCGAGATCACGGCACGCGTCGGCGCGATCCGCGATGCGCTCGCTCAGCTCCTCGACGCTCTGGCCCAGGAGTTGGGCGCCACGTTGGCCATGCCTGCCGACCAGGCCGCGATGACCCTGCTCAGTCTGGGCATCGGGCTCGGCATCCAGCGGGTTGCCGACCCGGCCGTTCCCACCGCGGTGCTGACCGACACGCTGCGTCTCATCCTGGGGTTGAGCGGGTAGCCGCCGTCGGGGGCCCTGGCCGAGCAGCGGCACACTGCTACCGGCATGGGATCCCTGTCGTCCGCACCTTGCCCGCAACCGGCTCGATGCGCAGAGAAGCCCCGGTCGACCAGGCCCGGCCCTGAGCAGCGCCCCAGTACACCTGACACCCCATCAGACGAGCGTCATTTCAGCGTCGAGACATCGCCCGCAACGCCCACAACGTACATCACACGCACGCGCAAAACCGCTGGTCAGGAGCGCTCAGCTGCAGGCTCCAGAATCGCCACGCACTCCACATGATGAGTCATCAATCGACGCCGAGGACGGTAAGTGTGCGAGAACCAGGCGTGGTTGTCGTACCCGGCGCCGAGCTGATGCAGGTCCATGCGCCGATGGTGCCCCGCCGAGTGGTGTAGTCGGTCAAGGTTCGTGAACGCGCGGATGTCTGCCCGGGGCGTGCATCCGCTGTCGCTGCTCGCTCCCTGAACCAGGGCAGGCCACCGCGCAAGTCCCGCTGGTTAACGGGCAGTTCAACCAGAGGAGCGCACAATGTCCTTGCCCCAGTCTGACCTGATGCGGCTACTGGAGTCACTACGTGCGGCCGACGGAGGTGAGACGCGGCAAGGCGCTCTCCGTGGACGCCGAAGTGGCGCTGCGGACCATCGCCGCGATGAGCGGGGACGAGGCCAAGGAACTGCTGGAGGACACACTCGACCACTGGGTAGGGTCAGGTGCGTCTCCGGCAGCGCTCGGGCTGGTGGACGGTCTCGCCGACGCCCAGCCGAGCCGGCCGCCGGGCGACCCGATGGCCCGCGACGTCGGCGACCATCTCGTCCGTGATGCCGTGCGCCCACCAGGCCCCGTCCGAGTTCGCCGCGACTCTCAGCTCCTCGGCACTAGGGCGTGTTTCGAAAGTCCCGTCGTCCGCCCGAAGGGCGCGCCCCGCGGCGTCTGGTGCGTGCGATCGCAAGGCGCCGGAGCGCCCTAATAGCGGAGCTATTCGGGCGTTTCGGCAACGCAGCGAGCGTCCGTGCCAGGCGTCGCGGGGCAGGCGGGACTTTCGAAACACGCCCTAGGGGCTCCGGTTCAGACAGACGGTGACACGCCGAGGGATACAGCCTCGGCGGACCCTGACGAGCTCACCGAGCTGCTCTGGGTGAGGGTTTGTCCGAAGCAAACCGACCAGGAGTTGGCCCCAACCCCCGATGACGCGCATGACCAACTGCCCAGGCCGGCGGAGGAGGTACGCAGGTTCATGAACGCTGACGCAGGGTAGAGGCTGGATCGGTCGTTGCGCACGATCACTGCCGCCTGCACGCTGCCTCCGCCTGACGACCTGATCGCACAGACCTGCGCGTGCACATCGTCGGCGACCTCCTCGGTGCTGGCGCAACGCCACGTGCTGGAGCTGGAGGTGATCGGATTTGTGTTGCCGTAAGCATGCCAGGTGCCATCCGCAGCTGCGGCGGGGCCGGCGGTTGCCAGACTCACCCCGAGAACGGCAGTGATGGCGACTGTTGCCCCTGCGCCCATTCGTGTAACTCGCATGCTGATCCCTCCCTCACCACGACCCCCTTGGTCGCGGATAGGCAATGATCACCACAGACGGTGGTCATGACAGGCAGGTCAAGTTTCAGCCAACGCGACGAGATGCACTGCCCCGCGTCCCGAGATGGTGCCCTGCCGAGTGGTGTAGTCATTGGCCAAGCTGATTCGGTCCCTGATGTGGCGGTAGTTGGTGGTCGTCCTCGGCCAGTTTGGTGGTGAGGAGTTCGGTCATGGAGGCTTCGGAGAGGTAGCGGCGGTCGAAGACCTGCCATTCGTCGCGGAGTTCGGCCAGGACCGCGGCGGCCAGCCGGTCCAGAGCGGCAGGGTTGGGGAAGACCTGGACGACGTCGGCCCGGCGCTTGGCCTCCCGGTTCAACCGCTCCAGCGGGTTGGTCGATGGCGCTGACCGGCCTCGTCAAGATTGCCGGGATCAGGCGGACGGCCGAGGAGGACTTCGCCAACGGCAAGAACGCCTTCGGGCTGGACCACACCCAGGCCCGCCGCCACCGCCTTTGGCGACGCCATGTCGTCCTCGCGATGGCCACCCTCGCCCCGCTCTCCGTGATCGCCAGCCTGGACCGGCGCGACCGTCCCGCCCCGGTCCTCCACGCCGGTCCCACCGCCGAACCACCCGCGGACTTCGGGCAGATCGCCCTCACCGTCACCGAGGCCCGCCGCCTGTTCCAGCTGTTCATCGCCCTGATGCGGGATCTGCCCACCGCTCCCGCCGTCCGTCGCATAACCCTCCGCCTGCAATGGTCCGTCTGGCGACGACACCACCAAGCCCGCGCCCGCTGGTACCACTGCAGACAGCACCTCACCGACCTCGACTGAACCCCGCACCCCGACAACCCGTCAGATCACGAAGTGTGACTGGAGTACTGGTCGGCGTTGCGCGAAGGCCCCGGCCCGGGAGCGACGGCTGGGCGCAAAGGCGTCCGTGGCGCCGGCGCCCTTCCCTGGATTCCCGTTCCAGCCTCTGATCGTGCGGGCCACACCCTTTACCTTGGGGTGAGTCGGGGCGAGGGCAATCTCGAAGTGCGACTCATTCGGCGTGGTGAAGTCGCCGCCCCATGCGACCGCGCCGTCCAGTTCGGCCAGAATATCCTGGATTACCACAAGTTCGGCTGGATATAGACCGCCGCTGACCCCCAAGGGGTAGGCGTGTGGTCGGATGTTGATCGCGGTGCCGGAGAGGTGGTTCGACTCAAAGGGGTGGTTGACGAGCCGCGAGGTGCTATGACCGCGGAGGTCACCGACACGGAGCGCGTCGATCTCGTAGTGGAATCGGCGTGCGACGTGCAGCAGGAGTACTGCCACGTCCCCGGCTGCGAGACGAACCGCCAAGCCACTGCCCTCGACGAGATATTCCTCCGCATCAGTTTCGGCCAGCACCTTCCAGCCATTCGCAGTGCTCTCCTCCCGCCACTCCGGCGTGGCTTTCGGCACGGCAACGGCCGGTGAAGCAGACAAAGCCGATCCCAGCGTCACCACACCGAGGACCCCGGCCCCGCTGCCTACGAACCGACGGCGAGACATCCCACGGTTGATCACGCCTGTCTCCCTCTCCTCGTCAGGCAACTTCGCATCTCAGGACTCCCCATTCACTCGGCCCCGCAGGACATCCACGAAACCCAGCTCGAACGGCTCCAACGCGAAATAGGGAAGGTCGGGGGGCAAAGGGGCGACCCCCCGGCGTGCAATCAACCCCAGTCGGGCCTCGGTGAACGGAGATTCCTGGGCAGTCAGAACGTGGTGGGTCGCGTACCCGGCGTCGTCTGCATTCCCGTTGAAGCGCCATTCCCAGAAGGAGGTGAATCTGCGTGCGCCACCACCGCTCTCGTAGTGTTCTCTGAAGGCAGTAACAATGTCCTGCCCCGCCAGGCACGCCCGCGCGATGAGATATCCATCCACGTCCTCGATGAAGTCGGAGTATCCGAACGTGGTTTGCGCGTCGAGGCTCGCCATGTTCTCGTTGACGAATTCCCGCCCGTCCGGATAGGCGTCCAAGGCGTCCCTCCAGTCCGCGTAGAGTGTGAGGAGGTCGCCGCCCCAGCCCGCGATATCACCGCCGTTCGCGGACCGCCGGTTGTCTGATGGCGGGTGGATGAAGACTCCGTTCGCTGTCGCCAGCAAATGCTCTGCACCTAGGTGTGCTCCGGTGAACGGGTCCACGAACTGCTTCGGAACCGCCATACCGTGCTCCTCGGCGTAGGCGACGAAGTCCTTGTCGTAAGGTCCGATAAGATACGCCCAGTCCAGACCTCCGTAGGCATCGTGACGTACGAACTCCATTACCAGTTGACTGGGGTCACCCTTGCCGTACTGCACGGCAAGGCCGTACAGGTCCTCGATGCTGGCCATAAAGCCGTCGTATTGCTCGGCGGGCTGATTCACGGAGCTCGATGCTCTGTCCCGGCCGGAGACGGCGTCCCTGTCCAGATCGAAGGAGTCCGCCCCATTGGTGACCGAAATCTCCTGGATTTGATTGAACGACCAGTTTGCCGGTAGCGGGTATCCGAGGTTTCCGGAGAAGCCCCACGACATACCCGAAACGAAGGAGTACTTTGCGCCCGACCTCTCCGACACATTGGCGCACACGTTGCGCGACCCGTACACGCCGTGCCGGTATCGCCCTCCTCGCTGGTCGAGAGCGGCAGCCACACCCTGGAAGTAGGGAACGATGGCGGAGTCGATTTCCGCTTGGGTGGCGTCGTAGTCCACGGCGAAGTAGATTACCGTACCCCAGTTGAATCCATACTCGCGTGCCAGGTCGTGCGCCAGGGCCCCATGGGAATAGCCCTCCATGGTCGTGAAGTCGCCCAGCGTCCGGGCGTTTGCCTGGAAGATCGGGAAGACCTTCAGGCCGGCGGCGAAGATAGTGTCCAGCTCGCCCGGCTTGATCTCCTTGTCCAGAGTGGAGCTCGGAGGGTCGTAGAGGTAGCGGCCCACCACCTCGTATTTCTGGTCGGTCAGCCACCGAGCGCGTGCCGGCGTGATCTCAAATCGTGTGTCCGAGCCGGCCACAGGGCGGCCGGGGTCGCCCATGGACACGAGCAGCTGACACCACGTTTGATAGTCGCCCTCGCCTTGCTCCAGCAGAGAGAAGTCCTGGAATTCCCGCACCCATGACGCAAGTTCGGAGCCGAAAACGTCGGTGAACTCAGCGGTCGTACCGGCGGGGAGGGGCGAGTTGAATACACACGCAGCGGAAAACAGTTGGGTAATGACTCCACTGGCCCCCTGCTCCACCGTGTGGCGTCGCAGGGCGGCCTGTGTCCCCTCCCCGAAGTTGCCATTGGGTGACGGAATGCCCATTTCGTATTGCAGTGCAACCATGAGTGCCTTTTGCACGTCCCGGGAGTAGTTCCCGTCACAGGGTCCAATGGAGTATGCACTCTTCTGCCAGTAGCGGCCGTTCAGCCACTGCTGCACCTGCCGCACGGCATCCGAACCGCCGACCGTCCGAACGTAGGAATCCATGTTGAGAATGCACTTGAAGATGCGTGCCTGCACCGTGGCGTCGGTCGGAAGTCCCATTTGGAACTTCATCTCGTCAATGGCGTCGCCGGTGGCGGGTTCGATCTCGCCGGTGTCGTAGTAGCCGCCCCAGTAACCCTTGCAGAACAACGCATGCTTAAGGACGCGCGCGATGTTGGGGTTCTCTGCCCATGCCACGTGGATGGGGCCGAGGGCCTCCAGCCGGGACAGGGTGGTGGGACCGAATGATGCGGCCACCGGGCTGATGCCTAGTTCGTGCTGGAGCCCCATGGTCAGGGCACGCATGGTTCCCCAGCCGGTGAGACCGTCCTCCGCGCACGGGGTGTACCCGAGGATGCTGGAATATGTCCTGTTGACCCACCGTTGGGCCTCGAGTACCTTCTCGTCGGCCATGCGCCTTCCTCGGGATTGAGTTTTTTTCACAATGTCAGGGGCAGAAGTCTGGAGGACAGAGGCCCGCCTTCGTCTCACAGCCGCCGGCGGGTGAGTTCGTTCGGAATGTGCGAGGGCACCAATTTCCATCAGGGCTTGGAAGCGGTCGGTTTTCCAGTTGCCTGCACCGCACGATTCACTACTTCATCCGTAGCCCGGTCATCGTGACGCTCATGGCAATGCCCGACGCAGGGCAAGTGGGCAGCACTGCAAGACGTTGACGTGGCTTCAGACGTCGCTCCGATCTGTGTCGGAGAGAATGGACGACGGGCCGAGCCCAGTGCCTCGTCGAGCGTCTGAGGTCCGGCCTCTCGTCGCCATACCCGTCCCAGTGCGGGGCTCTGCGCGATGAGTGCTTTAGCGCTGGCAGAGGCCGCCGACACAAGTGGTGACTGCGGCCTCTGATCTCTACGTGCTGGGTTCAGCCGCCAGGAACAAAGCAGGTCGCGTAGGTGTCGTAGGTTGCCGTTTCCCACCAATTCGAGCCCACGCCCGCCTCAGGGTTCTCAAAACGGTAGGCGCCACCGGAGCTGCGCACGAACGTAACGGCGCGCGCTTTACCGAAGTAGGTGACCTCGCCCGTGCTTCCCCGGAGATGGTTGTCCGCGATACTGAAGGTGTTGCTGCCCACCTCTCCGTCTGCCCCCAGGCCCCATCTCGCCTGCAGCTTCTTCGTCGCATAGGTGGTGTTGGCACCGAAATCGCAGTCGATGTCCGCGTAGTCGTAGACCGTGCCGTTCTGTTCCGTGGCGCCCTCTGCCCACAGGACGTACTGCCAGAGACCAACCGCGTTGGATATCTGATACCTGCCACCCGCCCAAAGAGGGCCCTCATCCCCCCAGTCATCGATGATCGTGCCGCTGCCGAAGATGACCCCCTGCGAGACATTTGCCGACGCAGGGCTCGTGCTCAGCGCCGTCACGCCCAGGGCGGCACATGCGGCAAGCGCGACCAAACCCTTCCCGATGGTCATACGTTCCCCCAATTTTTCGGAGTGGGAGGCGGCAGGATTGCTCGCCTCGAACGACTCCGTACGAGGGGGACAGTAACCCCGCCCGGTCGCTGAGTGTGCCGGTCGTTTGCCCCACAAGGAACGGCCGCCGCCCATGGGCGCTCTATCCTGATCGTCGGCCAACTACCCTTGTTTCTATGCGGCATGGGGGATACGAGGGGAACGGGGATGGGGCCGCTGAGCTGGGCGGCCCCAGGTCCGGCGAGCGCCTGTTAATCCTGACCCTCGAGCGGTACGGGGTGTGGCTCCGGTCCACCGTGGTCTGCCTGTGCAGTGCGCTGGGCGTCGTCTCGGCGGATGCGGCGCAGGTTCCTCTGGCGATGTCTCTGTTGGTGCCCGCTGTCCTGGCCTGCGGTGTGCGCCTTTACGCGCTGCGCCGCCCGCTCCCGTTCGCCCTGCTGTGGACGTTGGACGCGGCCGTGGTGGTGCTGACGGGGCTGTCTCAGCCGGTGCTCGGCGGCGACGGCGCGGATGTGATGGTGGAGGCGGTTGTCGGCATCTGCGTCATCACTTTCCAGCACGAGTGGGCGACGCGCCCCCTGGCCGGGGCTGTCCTGGCCGTGTTGGGGGCTGTCGTCTGCGCGGTCGGCGACATCCTCTCCTCGCCCGGGCACAGCCCGGAGTTGATCCCTCTGGTGCGCCTGCTTTTCCTGGCGGGCCTGTCGAGGGCAGCTTTCCTCATTGTTCGGGCGCGGGCCAGGGCGGCTGACCGGTCGGCCGCGGTGAGGGCGGCGTCGCGCCGGGAGGCCGATGTCGCCGCCGCACGGAGAGCAGCCGAGCGCGAATACCTGGCGACCCTGCACGATACAGCGAGCGCGACGCTGCTGATGGTCTCGCAGGGCGACGGCCGGGACTGGTCGTGGCTGCCTCCACGTGCCAGACAGGATCTGGAGGCACTGTCCGCCGTGCCCGGATTCGAGACGGGGAGCGTCGACCTCGCGGCACTTCTCGGCTGCGTGCCCGAGGGTGAGGGACAAGCCAGAGTGCGGCTCAAGACGCACATCGACGGCCCGCTCGCGATTCCGTCCGGCCCTGGGCTGGCGATATTCAACGGGGTCCGGGAGGCCGTCACCAATGTTGCACGCCATGCCGGGGTGCGGGAAGCGGAGCTCAGGGCATGGGCGGAGGAGGACGGCGCCGTCGTCGAACTGTCCGACGCGGGACGGGGCTTCGACCCGGAGTCCGTCCCCGCGCGGCGCCGGGGCATCAATGGTTCCATCATCGGCAGGATGCACGCGGTCGGAGGCTCCGCCACGGTCAACTCGCATCCGGGCACCGGGACCCGCGTGCAGTGGCGCTGGCACGGCCGGGCCCGGACGTCACAGGCAGGGGACGGAGCGCAGGTGACGGGCGTACCGCGCCCGCCCCGCGCCCAGGCACAGCACACGGCCGTCGTCCGCCTCATCCGCGGGCAGCTCCTTTACGGGGCCCAACTGGCCGCGCTGCTGATCAGCCTGCTGTCGCAGTTCGCCCTCTCACTGCACCAGCTCACGACCTACCAGGACGTGTACCGCCCTGCGTGGGCACAGACAGCGGCCTTCGTCTGCCTCGCCGCCGTCGCGGCGACCGGGGCCGCCTATCTGCTGCGTGGCAGGCAGATCCCGCCGAGGGTGCGCGGGTGGAACCTGAGCGCGGTGCTGACCGTTTCGGCGATTTGCGCGTTCACGCTCCCGCCGGAGCGGTTGACAGGTGCGGAGGACTGGGCGTTCGGACTGGTCGGCTGGCATGCGCTGTTCCTGCTGGCAGACCTGCGGGTCAGGGCGTTCGCGGCATTCCTCGGGGCGCATATCGGGCTCAACGCAACCGCTGTTTTCTTGTCGGGGGCGCCAACCGCCGCGGAGTCGGCCACCATCGGGATCTCCGCGATATCCACCTGCGGCTTCCAGTTCTCCGTCGGTGTACTACTGACGCGCCTGCTCCACGGTACGGCGCCGGCAGCGGGGACCGCGGCCGCACGGGAGGAAGAACTGCGTACCCGGGAACGCATCCACGAGGACATGCAGCGTGATCACAAGGAGCGCTACCGCTCCCTGACGGCGACAACAGTGCCGCTGCTCGTGGGCCTTGGCCACGGCGCGCTGAGCCCGCACGATGAGGAGGTCAGGCTGCGGTGCGGCGTGGAAGCCGCCCGTATGCGCCGCCTGTTCGCGGAGAGCGATGCCGTCTTGGACCCGCTGCTGAACGAGTTGCGGGCGTGCGTCGAGGTGGCCGAGCACCAGGGGGTGACGGTGAGCCTGGCCGTACGAGGCCAGGGGGGTGAGGTGCCTGTGGAGGTACGCAGGGAGTTGGTCGACCCGGTGGCGGTGATTCTGGGCCGTACCCGCTCGACCGCGCGGGTGACTGTCGTGTGGACGCCCCGCGCGGTACGCGTGAGCGTGGTCAGCGAGGACTGCGCCGACGGCCGTGGCACGAGAGAAGCCGCTCAAGCGCACGGCCGTGCCACGACCGCGAAGGTGACCGTGGCCAGAACGACGCGTGGCGGAAGTGTGTGGGTGGAGGCTGGCTGGAGAAGACCGGCGGCCTCCGGAGTTGACCTCACATGAGTAACAACGCACCAGTCACCGTGGTCGTCGTTGACGACCATCCCGCCATCCTCTCGGGCGTAGAGGCGTGGTATGCCGCATCGCGGCGGCCCATCACAGTGGTCGCGGCCGGCGGCTCCGTACGGGAAGCCTGGACCGCGCCGGGCAGCACGGCCGATGTCGTCGTCCTGGACCTGCAACTGGGCGAGGGCGGCCCCGCCTTCGGCAGTCTTCGAAGACTCGTCGACGCCGGGCGGCAGGTGGTCGTCTATTCGATGCGGGATGACGAGAAGACAGCGCTCAGCTGCCTAGACCTGGGAGCCGCGACCTTTCTGACCAAGAGCGAGGGCCGACAGCACCTGGTCGAGGCGACGCTGGCAGCAGCAGATGAGCGGCCCTACATGCCACCCGCGCTGGCCGGTGCGCTGGGAACGAACACCCGCGCCGACCGCCCCCAGCTCTCCGCACGCGAGGAGAACGTGCTCATCGAATGGTTCCAGTCGGAGTCGAAGGAGCTGGTCGCGCAGCGTCTCGGCATCTCCGTACGGACGGTCAACTCGTACCTGGACCGGGTGCGGATCAAGTACGCGAACGTCGGCCGCCCCGCGCGGACCAAGGCAAGCCTGGTGGCCCGCGCTATCCAGGACGGGCTGGTCGACGTAGACGACCTCTGAGCGCGGGCAAGGGGACGGGCAACCGAACGACAACACGCAAACCACGCCACCACCACAAGGGCGCTGCGAAGGTAATTCCGCGCAGTAGCGGCGGGCCGATCGGTGAAGAGCCCCGCAACCGACCTTGACTTCCAGGAGTCGTTGCAACAGCCCAGTTCAGGGGGTGCGATGCACTTTGAAGTTTCCCCGTGATCTTGGACACGGTTCTGTCATGCGGCGAGGGCGTGGTCTGGTTTCGTTCCGTGGTGGCGCTGGCGGGTCTCGTGGGGTGTGAGGTAGCCCCAATCGGGATGCCTGCGCAGGCGCCTGCGGTTGTAGTAGGTCTCGATGAACGTGACGATGTCGGCCCGCGCGCTCGCCCGGTCACTCCAGACGCGGGTTCCGATCTCCTCTTTCAGGACGGCGAAAAAACTCTCGGTGGCGGCGTTATCGAAGCAGATCCCGGTCCGCCCCATGCTCTGCCGGAGCACCAACTGCTGTAGCTGGTCGCGGAATTGGGTGGCGGTGTACTCCGATCCGCGGTCCGTGTGGATGATGCAGCCGCCCGTGTCGAGGGCGTCGACGACCAGGTCGGCGCTCGCCGACCACGCGCAGGCCCGAGGCGGCAGCGGTGAAGTCGCGCCCGATCAGATCCGAGGCCGGGGCGGGCTTGCGGTCGGCACGGGTCAGGCCGCGACGCCCGGTGCGGCGGCTGTGCCCGGCGATGGTGTGTTCGCGCATGAGCCGCTCGACACGCTTGCGGTTCACCAGGCGGCCCTGGCGGCACAGTTCGGCGTGGATGTGAGGAACGCCGTACGTTCTCTTCGACGCGACGTGGATGACGGTGATCTCGTGGACCAGGGCGAAATCCTCGCGCTCGCGCACCGAACGGGCCTGCTCTCCCGCCTCCCAGGCGTAGTACGAGGAGCGGGCCACGCCGAGGACGGCGCACAGCAGCACGGCGGTGAAGTGGGCCTTCTCCGCACGGATGAACCGGTATATCTCGCTCACCGGTCGCTCTCCTTCACGAAGAAGGCCGTCGGTCGGGTGGCCCGGGGGAATTTCACCCCCGGGCTCCCACAGATCCCGGCGTGACAGTCTCCCGTCACCGGGCTCTTATCATCCTGATCTTCAGGTGACGTTGACCCATTTCCAGTGCGCGAAGAACGACGGGTAGGACTTGACGACCTGGTCCCATCTCCGCGATGCCTTCTTGTAGGTCTTCAGCCGCTTGTGTTTCTTCCGGACCCAGCGCAGAAGGTAGAAGTTGATGCGCTGGAGGAGGGGATACAGTTCGGTTTGGTAGAAGGCCCCGTAGTACTGCATCCATCCGCGAATGATCGGGTTAAGCCATTTCGCGAACTCGCCGAAGGAGTAGGTGACGTGCATGTGAATCCGCCAGGAGCGGACTTCCGTGCTCATCTTCTTCAGGGCATCCTTGCTGACCGCCGGGAGGAAGGACGTGAAGACCTTGCCATGGCGGTCCCGTGCCGGTCGATTGCGGAATGTGAAGCCCAGGAAGGTGAATGAGGTGGCCGTGTCATCACGGCGTCGCTCCCTTCCGCAGTACACGATCCGCGTCTTGTCCGGGTGCAGTTGGAGCCCGACCTCTGCCATTCTGCCCTCAAGTTGCGCCAGGACCTCTCGGGCCTGCCGCTCCGACGAGCAGTGGATCACTGCATCGTCCGCATAGCGTTCGAACTGGACACCCGGAAAAGACCGGGTGAGCCACATGTCGAATGCATAATGCAGAAACAGATTCGCCAAGATCGGGGATACCGCAGACCCTTGTGGGGCAATGCCACGTAGATAAGCAGTTCGGTGATCTCTTTCCACATGTGCACAGCGACACGCCCGGGCTGGCTGTGGATAGTCAACGGGTATAACCA
>NZ_JBEZLR010000129.1:0-25805 GCF_040652275.1 Streptomyces sp. NPDC048275 | reverse complement strand
GCGAGCGGCGAGCCGACCACGCTCGACGCCGTGAGCGCGCCCGACGCCGAAGGGCAGCCGCGCCGTGCCACGCGCCGGTTCCCGAAACTCACGCGCCCTCCGACCGTCCCTCCGGTCGTCCCTCCGGTCGTCCCTCCGTGGGCGGACGGGTGCCATGGTCCGACCGTGTGGCGTTGCGCGGTGCCGAAGGGGGGTGGAAGGCTGGATGTGGCACCGGCTCGGGGCACGCCCGGGAACCACCCGGTTCGCGAGGGGCGCGGCCTGTGCACAGTGGCCCGCGCGCCTGCCGTGGAGCACGGCGGGACCGGGTTCGCCCGCATCACCTGGAGGTACCCGTGGACAGCGCCGACGGATGGGGAGACGACGTCTACCAGCCCGACGGATCCGAGGTACAGGACGACGCGGGTCTGCTCGATGCCGAGGACACCCTGCTCACCGACGGCGTCGGTGACCCCCTCGACCGGGGCTGGTCTCCGCCGGAGCGGCCGTGGGCGGTGGAGGGGTACGGGGTGACGGCCACGGAACGTCGACAGGGCGAGACCCTGGACCAGCGCCTCGCGGAAGAACTGCCCGACATCGCCGAACCCGGCGGGGACGGCATCGGAGACTGCCAGGGCACCGACGGCGAGCCCCTGGACAACGAGGTCGGCGGCGCCCGCTCCGGCCGTCTCGTCGCCCCCGACGAAGGGGCGCACGAGGACGAGGAGAGCGGGCTGATCGCCACCGACGTGGGCATCGACGGCGCCGCGGCCTCGGCCGAGGAGGCCGCGATGCACATCGTCGACGAGGAAGAGGAGGGAGAGGTGAGAGAGGACACCCCGTCCGGCTGACCGGCCCCCACACCCTCAAGGAGGATCCATGCAGCAGGACAAGCAGCCCGACTACCACCCCGTCGTCTTCCGCGACCGTGCCGCCGGCTACGCCTTCCTCACCCGCTCCACCGCGACGAGCGACCGGACCATCGAGTGGGACGACGGCGAGACGTACCCGGTCGTCGACGTCGAGATCTCCTCGGAGAGCCACCCGTTCTACACGGGCAAGGCCCGGACCGTGGACTCGGAGGGCCGCATCGCCCAGTTCGAGAGGCGCTACGGAGGTGCGGGGCAGGAAGCCCCCGGAGACAAACCGGCGTAAGGGACCACGCCCGTCCACGTCCGTAGCCGCGCGGCGCGGCGGGCGGCGATCGACAACGGATCAGCCACGATCTCCGCCCCGCAACCGTCCTGTCCGACGCCGACGCCGTCGCCATCGCCATCGCCATCGCCATGTCATCCGATCGTGTGATGCCCTCGGCGTGACCGGTCTGGCACACAGCGCCCATGGGGACCCGCCGCGTGGAACGATGAGCCGGGAGGTGTACGTGGTGGACGGGCAGCCCCAGGAGATGCTCCAGGAGTGGCTGGAGACGAGTACCTATCCGGCGCGTGTTCGTGAGAACTACCATCGTTCCGCCGCACGTTGGCCGGCCCACTGCGTCGAACAGGGCCTCGGCTGGGACAGAGTCGGCCCGCAGCACATCGCACTGTGGGCCCACTAGCCCGGAGCGCCCCATAGGTCAACCGCGCAGAGCATCTCCGCAGTTCGCTCGTTCTACGCCTACGCGGTACGCCAGAACGCGATCCCGTACAACCCGGCTGCGCACGGCCCCCGGTTGACCAGTGCCGCGCAACTCACCCCGTCCCGTCTGGACCCCTGGCAGGCCGCTGTCCTCCTCGCCGCCTTCGACGAGCGCGGCCGGACCGACTCACCACAGCCTCACCTGGACCGCGTCTGCGGCTACCTCCAGGTCGGCCTCGGGCTTCGGTCCGCCGAGATCCTGCGCTTCACTCTCGACGACCTCGCCACGACCCGCGACATCGGCAGCGGCCCCGACATCCTGCGGCTGTACGACTCCCGCGGCCACCAGCGTTTCGTAGGGCTCCCTGAACTGATCCGTGGCGCCATCAACACATATCTCCCCCATCGGCGTCCTCCCCGTGACCACGCGCATGGTGGGCCACTCCTCACCAGCCGGGCAGGGATCAAGATCCCCCATCACTATCCGATCGACCTGCTCCGTAAGGTGGCCAAGGCGAGCGGGCTGCTGCGGATGCCTGACTCCCCCGTCGGCACGAGCGCCCCACAAGTCAGTCACCACTGAGCGGACCATCAGCCGCACAGCAGGGGGCGCCCGCACGGACACAGATCCGCGAATCGCCACGACGCACGCAGGCTCGGGCGTCCGCCACCAACTGCGACCACCCCACACGCGCAACCGCGAAGGGAAGGTGGTCACATCTTTGGAGTCCCTTACCTGGACGGCCTGTTCGGCGACCGCGACCTCCACGCAGTCGTCGCCCTGGCGCCGCCGTAACTGGACTTGAACCAGACGAGTTCCATCGCGCTCGCAGCTCTCCTCGCAGTCTGTCCAACAGACCTGAGGTTCTTTTCAACCTGCCGTACAACACGGGAAGTTGCACGCTCCGCCAGACCATCATGGCGGGGACACCGAACCGGGGCGTCGGCGACCGAGGGGCATCCTGCTGGATACCTGCCGTGCCTGCGCCCAACCTGCACGCCCCCGGCCCGGTCGAACTCGGTCGGTGCCGACCGCAGCCGGGCCGCGGCACGTGGACCACTCGATGACTACGCATGCCGCCGGGCGGAGGGGTACGACCGCTTCCGCGAGCTCTGTCTCACTCCGCCCAGGGCGTCTACACGGTCTCCGCCCATCAGGTGCCCCTCTGGGAGTCCGACTCCCTCAGCGACAACGCGAGGATGCGCGCCGAGCGCGAGCTGCCCGTCCCGGTGTCGGTGAGCCCGGGCGGGGTGATCTTCATGGGTGCCCACATCAAACTGGATCACCCAGGCAGCGTCTCCCCTCGGCTGCACTTCCACCACGACACCGGCGGCGGCTCGGGGAAGATCTGGATCGGATACCTGGGCCGACACCTGACCACCACGTTGTCGGTCTGCGGGAGGGGCACCGCAGCCCGAGTTCAGATGACGTTGAGCGCCGCCGCGCAGCCCACCCCGCCCAGCAGCATGAACACGGGCATCAGTACCTTGAGCTCGACCCAGCTGCCGGCCCGGAAGCGCATCGCCTTGGGCGGGCCGATCGGGTACCAGCGCTTGCGGCCGATGGGGATCGGCCACAGGACCGGGCACCCGGACACTGTCAGCGAGTCCCCGATGTCGTGTATCAGGGCGCCCAGGACGATCGGGAGCCCGAGCCACAGGTACTCCTGGCCCGGCGCGGTGAACAGCCAGTCCGAGCCATTGCCCGGTTTGTCCAGGACTCCGGCGAGGATCCAGGCGCTGGTCGCCGCCAGCAGCCAGACCAGGATGTCGCTGCTGGACCCACGGGCGGCTCGCCACAGCAGCCCCTCGATGGCCAGCACCATGTGTACAAAGAGGATGGCCAGGACCGCCCAGCGTCCGCCCGTGATCGCCAGGACCGAGGTGCCCGCGCCTATCAGCACCGCCCACAGCCAGGTGTGCGTCAGCGTGCGGTGGCCGCCGGAACGCCGCGGGTCGCCGGGCTTGCGGGTCGACTTGTAGACGGCGTACGAGAGCTTGTCGACGATCTCGCACAAGCCCCGTGAGACCGGTCCGAAGGCCCGCGAGATGGTCGCCGCCTTGTGGTCCAGGTCGGGGGCGAGCGCGGCACCGGCGCAGATCAGGGCGCCGACAAGGAGAACCGGCCAGGGCATGGTGTGACCGGCTGCGGCCGCCGCCGCACCGACGCCGAGCCAGGCAGCGGCTCCCGAGAGTGAGTGTGCTGGTCCCATCATGGCCGTTCCCCGCCCCATTCCTCTTGTACCGCTGTCCAGTTGCCCACGTACGTTGACGCTTCGCCGGTGCCACAGCGTAGCGTTCGTGATCTTCGGACAAGCATCCGATTCCCCCATCGAGACGGTTGGCAGGCAAGATGGGGGCGTGACCCTTATCGATCAGCTGCCGCAGACCGCAGATCCCGACGCCCTCTACGAAGCCTTCGAGTCGTGGGCCGGGGAACGCGGTCTCACGCTCTACCCCCACCAGGAGGAGGCGCTGATCGAGGTGGTCTCGGGTGCGAACGTGATCGTCTCGACGCCCACCGGCTCGGGCAAGAGCATGATCGCCGCGGGTGCGCACTTCGCGGCGCTCGCCCGTGACGAGGTCACTTTCTACACGGCACCGATCAAGGCGCTCGTCTCGGAGAAGTTCTTCGAGCTGTGCAAGATCTTCGGCACCGAGAACGTCGGCATGCTGACCGGCGACGCCTCCGTGAACGCTGACGCCCCCGTCATCTGCTGCACCGCCGAGGTGCTGGCGTCCATCGCGCTGCGCGACGGCAAGCACGCCGATGTCGGCCAGGTCGTGATGGACGAGTTCCACTTCTACGCGGAGGCCGACCGCGGCTGGGCGTGGCAGATCCCGATCCTGGAACTGCCGCAGGCGCAGTTCATCCTGATGTCGGCGACGCTCGGTGATGTCTCGATGTTCGAGAAGGACCTCACCCGGCGCACCGGCCGCCCCACGTCGGTGGTCCGCTCGGCAACCCGGCCGGTGCCCCTCTCCTACGAGTACGTGCTGACTCCGCTGACGGAGACGCTCACCGAACTGCTCGCGACCAAGCAGGCTCCGGTCTACATCGTCCACTTCACCCAGGCACAGGCCGTGGAGCGGGCGCAGGCTCTGATGAGCATCAACATGTGCACGCGGGAGGAGAAGGACCGGATCGCCGAGCTGATCGGCAACTTCCGCTTCACCACCAAGTTCGGCCAGAACCTCTCCCGGTACGTACGCCACGGCATCGGTGTGCACCACGCGGGCATGCTGCCGAAGTACCGACGGCTGGTGGAGAAGCTGGCCCAGGCCGGTCTCCTGAAGGTCATCTGCGGTACGGACACCCTCGGTGTCGGTGTCAACGTCCCCATCCGCACCGTGCTGTTCACGGCGTTGACGAAATACGACGGCAACCGGGTACGAACGCTCCGCGCGCGCGAATTCCACCAGATCGCCGGCCGTGCCGGGCGTGCGGGTTTCGATACAGCGGGCTTCGTCGTGGCGCAGGCGCCCGAGCACGTCATCGAGAACGAGAAGTCGCTCGCCAAGGCGGGCGACGACCCGAAGAAGCGCCGCAAGGTGGTGCGTAAGAAGGCTCCCGAGGGCTTCGTCGGCTGGACGGAGAACACTTTCGAGAAGCTCATCGCCTCCGAACCCGAGCCGCTCACCTCCCGCTTCCGGGTCACCCACACCATGCTCCTTTCGGTGATCGCCCGACCGGGGAACGCCTTCAAGGCGATGCGGCATCTGCTGGAGGACAACCACGAGCCGCGCAGGCAGCAGCTGCGGCACATCCGGCGGACGATCGCGATCTACCGCTCGCTCCTCGACGGCGGCATCGTCGAGAAGCTCGACGAGCCGGACGCCACGGGCCGCATCGTGCGACTCACCGTCGATCTGCAGCAGGACTTCGCGCTCAACCAGCCGCTGTCCACCTTCGCGCTCGCCGCGTTCGATCTCCTGGACCTCGAGTCCCCCTCGTACGCCCTGGACATGGTGTCCGTCGTGGAGTCCACGCTGGACGATCCACGGCAGATCCTCGCGGCCCAGCAGAACAAGGCGCGTGGCGAGGCCGTCGCCGCCATGAAGGCGGACGGCGTGGAGTACGAGGAGCGCATGGAGCGACTCCAGGACGTGACGTACCCCAAGCCGATGGAGGAACTGCTCTTCCACGCCTACAACACCTACCGCAAGAGCCATCCGTGGGTCGGCGACCATCCGTTGTCGCCGAAGTCCGTGATCCGTGACATGTACGAACGCGCCATGTCCTTCACCGAGTTCGTCTCCTTCTACGAGCTCGCCCGCACTGAGGGCATTGTCCTGCGCTACCTCGCCAGTGCCTACAAGGCCCTCGAACACACCGTCCCGGACGACCTCAAGTCCGAGGACCTGGAGGACCTGATCGCCTGGCTCGGCGAGATGGTGCGCCAGGTCGACTCCAGCCTCCTCGACGAGTGGGAGCAGCTCGCCAACCCCGAGGAGATGACAGCCGAGGAGGCGCAGGAGAAGGCCGACCAGGTCAAGCCGGTCACCTCGAACGCACGCGCCTTCCGCGTCCTGGTCCGCAACGCGATGTTCCGCCGGGTCGAGCTCGCGGCGCTCGACCACGTCGACGAGCTCGGCGAGATGGACGCCGACGCCGGCTGGGACGCCGATGCCTGGGGCGAGGCGATGGACAAGTACTGGGACGAGTACGAAGACCTCGGAACCGGTCCCGACGCCCGTGGTCCGAAGCTGCTGTCGATCGTGGAGGAGCCGCAGAACGGCCTGTGGCGCGTCCGTCAGACCTTCGCCGACCCGAACGGCGACCACGACTGGGGCATCAGCGCGGATGTCGATCTCACGGCCTCCGACGCGGAGGGCCGTGCCGTCGTCAAGGTCACCGACGTCGGCCAGTTGTAAGCACAGGAGAATCCCACCCATGACGAACCCAGCCGAGAGCCTCGTCGATCTGCTCGACCTGGAGCAGATCGAGGTCAACATCTTCCGAGGCCGCAGCCCGCAGGAGTCCCTGCAGCGCGTGTTCGGCGGCCAGGTGGCCGGCCAGGCCCTGGTCGCCGCCGGGCGCACCACGGAGGGCGACCGACCGGTGCACTCACTGCACGCGTACTTCCTGCGCCCGGGCATCCCGGGCGTGCCGATCGTGTACCAGGTCGAGCGGGTCCGTGACGGCAGGTCGTTCACGACCCGTCGTGTCACGGCCGTGCAGCAGGGCCGCACGATCTTCAATCTGACCGCCTCCTTTCACAAGCCTGAGGAAGGGAGCTTCGAGCACCAGCTGCCGCCGGCCCGCGAGGTCCCGGATCCCGAGTCGCTGCCGACGGTGTCGCAGGAGATCAAGGAGCATTTGGGCGCGCTCCCCGAGGCGCTGGAGCGCATGGCACGGCGCCAGCCGTTCGACATCCGGTATGTGGACGGGTTGCGCTGGACCCCCGAGGAGATCAAGGACGCTGAGCCGCGCAGCGCGGTATGGATGCGTGCTGTGGGGCCACTGGGTGATGACCCGCTCGTGCACACCTGCGCGCTCACCTACGCGAGCGATATGACCCTCCTTGACGCCGTCCGCATCCCGGTGGAACCGCTGTGGGGTCCGCGTGGCTTCGACATGGCCTCGCTGGACCACGCCATGTGGTTCCATCGGCCGTTCCGCGCAGACGAGTGGTTCCTGTATGACCAGGAGTCACCCATCGCGACGGGCGGACGCGGACTGGCCCGCGGGCGCATCTACGACGTGGAGGGACGCCTACTCGTTTCGGTCGTTCAGGAGGGGCTGTTTCGGGCGCTGTAGGGCCGGCCCGGCAGTCAGGCGTTTCTGCGGCGGCTCAGCCACCCGAGCAGCCTCCGTGGGCGCTCGGGCCGCTCGGCCACGGGCCGAGCCTCCGGGACTTCTGGCCCCGGCCGTGAGGCGACCGGCGGTGAGAGCACCAGTCGTGACGTCTCGGATGGTGACGCCTTCGGTGCCGGGCGCGGAGCAGGGCGGAGTTCCCGGGCTTCGGCGACGGCTTGGCCCAAGTCGGCCCGGAGCCAGCTGATCTCGTCGGGGTCCTCCGCCGTCATGATCCGCGAGGCGAGTTGCGCGGCGGGAGAATCGGGCGTGCCGTGGGAGGCTCGCTCGGGCCGGAAGCGGTTCAGATAGGCGCGTTCGTACGGATCCCTGACGATCTCCGCCACCTGAAGGGCGTCGAGCAGGGAGGCCACGGCCGCGGCCCGTGCCCAGGGGTCCTCCGTCTGCCGCAGCAGGAAACCCATGTGCCGTCCCCGCCAGTTGCGGGGGCGGAGGTCCAGGCCGGTCTCCAGTTGATCGCGGAGTCCCTCAGGCGTACGGCCGCTCAGCACCGCGGCGTTCCGCTCGTCGGCCGCGAACTGACGCAGCTCCTCGACCAGGTACAGCCAGACCACGGCCCGATAGCGATTCAGATAGAAGGTCACAGGCACCACCAGACCCAAGCGCGCGAGCCGCGTGAACCGGGCAGTCGTCACGTCCATGAGCGCGGCGCCCTGCGTGGTACCGACGGCCTTGACACGCTCGCGCAGTGCCTCGGGAAAGCCGTCCTCGGACCGCACCCGGTCGATCTCCGCACGGGCGACCCGGCGTCCTCCACCTCCTTCATCGGGCACCGTACGGACGCACCCGAGCTGCACAGCGAGGTCGAACTCCCGGCGCTTGAGCTCGAGTTCTCGCGCGGCACGGCTGAGCGACGACGTGGCGGACTGCGTGATGGTGTTGCCGGACATGGCGGCTCTCCCCCGTGGAGTGAGGTGCTCGCGCTGGCATGCGCTTGCTTCGAGAAAAACCGTAGCCGGTTCGGCGGATCTCGCGGCGAGCCTGTGGATAACTCTGGCCGCATCGACATATCAGCAGGTCAGAGATCTACAGTGGGTGTGCGCTCGGGCTGCCGTGCGTCCACGCCGAGGTGCTCGCCGACTCGATTCACGAGCAAAGTCATCTCGTAGGCGACCTGGCCGATGTCGGCTTCCGCGGCGCTGAGGACGCACAGACAGCTGCCGGCGCCCGCCGCGGTGACGAAAAGCACCGCGTCGTCGAACTCGATCATCGTCTGGCGCACTTGGCCCGCGCCGAAGTGGCGTCCGGAGCCCTTGGCCAGACTGTGCAGACCCGCCGAGACCGCGGCGAGGTGTTCGGCGTCCTCACGCCGAAGTCCTGTGCTCACGCCCGTCACCAGCCCGTCGTTGGACAGCACCAACGCGTGCCGGACGTGTTCGACGCGCTCGGTGAGGTCGTCCAGTAGCCAGCTGAGTCCCGTGTTCTGCGCCATGGTCCGTCTCCCCGTTTCGTCACTCCCCCGGCCGGAGGATTCGACCAGCCAGCCTTCCCCACAGCTGCCGCCCGGGCAAGGAGGATGGGGACATGGCACAGAAGATGACCGACGAGCAATGGCGGGCCTTCGTCTCGCACGGCACCCGCACCGGAAAGTTGTCGACCGTTCGGGCCGACGGGAGTCCGCATGTGACGCCGATCTGGTTTCTGCTGGACGGGGACGACGTGGTTTTCAACACCGCGAAGGAGAGTGTCAAGGGACGGAATCTGGCCCGCGACGGCCGAGTCGCCCTCTGCGTGGACGAGGACCGGCCGCCGTTCGACTTCGTGGTGCTGGAGGGCCGGGCCGAACTGTCGGAGAAACTTGACGAGTTGCGTCACTGGGCCGCTCGGATCGGCGCCCGCTATATGGGCGAGGACCGCGCGGAGGAGTTCGGGAAACGCAACGGGGTTCCTGGCGAACTTCTCGTCCGCGTAAGGATCGAGAAGGTTCTGGCCTACTCCGCCGTGGCGGATTAGATCCCTGTGGAGGGCTCCGCCGGGAGATTCTCGGCGGCCTCAGCCGACGGAGTCGAGCAGCCGGGCGGTGTGCACCCGCCCGGCATACTCCACGAGCCGGATCAGCACCTCCTTGCCGGAGTCGCGATCACGGGCGTCGCAGAGGACCACGGGTGTCCCCTGGTCGAGGTCGAGTGCGCGGGACACGTCCTGGGCACCGTAGGCGCGGGCACCCGTGAAGCAGTTGACGGCCACCACGAACGGGATGTGCCGATGCTCGAAGTAGTCCACCGCTGGGAAGCAGTCCTCGAGACGCCGGGTGTCCGCAAGGACGACGGCGCCGAGCGCGCCTTGCGACAGC
This sequence comes from Streptomyces sp. NPDC048275, assembly GCF_040652275.1. Classification (NCBI taxonomy): domain Bacteria; kingdom Bacillati; phylum Actinomycetota; class Actinomycetes; order Kitasatosporales; family Streptomycetaceae; genus Streptomyces; species Streptomyces sp. NPDC048275. The sequence goes on along the minus strand of NZ_JBEZLR010000129.1, from coordinate 16,137 downwards.
TCGTCCCACAGGAACCAGAACCGGTCCTGGCCCGGCGTGCCGAAGAGGTAGAGGGAAAGCCCGGACCGGATGGTGATGCGCCCGAAGTCCATCGCGACGGTTGTCGTGACCTTCTGATCCACGCCGTCTGTGTCGTCCACCGTCTGGCCCGCCTCGCTCAGCAGTTCCTCGGTGCGCAGCGGCCTGATCTCGCTGACCGCGCCCACCAGGGTGGTCTTGCCCACGCCGAACCCGCCGGCGACCAGTATCTTCAACGCCAGGGCGGTCGTCTCGCCATCCGCGGCGTCGGAGTTTTCGGAGACCATCGATCACTTCTCTCGGGTGAACGGAATGGTGCGGATGCTCGGAGTCAGCATCATGGCAACTGCGGCTCCTGTTTGAGGCATTGGACTACTATTTGACCGTTGCGACCGACTCGCGCCCGTTTGATGTCTGGATATATCCACGACGCGGTGCAGGACGAGCCGACGTGGTTCATCTAGAGCGCCCTCAATCCCTCGATCACCTCGCGGAGGATGCGCTCGTCGGGCAACTGCGCGGGCGGCACCGGGAGGCTGACGGTGACGCAGCCCAGTTCCAGAAGGTCGCCGAGCAGCACTCTGACCACACCCACCGGCAGATCCGCGCCCGCGGCGAGTTCGGCCAATGATTGTGTCTCGATACGGCACAGGTCGATGAGGGTCCGGTGTTCCGGCCCGAGCAAGGTGTCGTCGTCGACTCCGGGTGCGCCTTTGTCGAGGGTGACCAGCGCGATCAGGTCGAAGCGCACCCCTGTGGGGCCTGGTTTGGTGCGACCGCCCGTCATCGCGTAGGGGCGGACGAGCGGTCCCGCCTCGCTGTCGTACCACTGGCTGCCCGGCATGTCCTCGGTCATCTGCACCGACCGCCCGCGGTCATCCGGCGGCGGGCGGCTGCGCGGCTGCGCGCGGCGCCGCGTAGAGGTGCTCGCCGACACGTTTGACCAGCCGCGCCATCTCGTACGCCACCAAGCCGATGTCAGCAGTGACGCTGGTGAGGACGGCGAGGCACGAGCCGTCGCCCGCGGCTGCCACGAACAGGAAGCCGTCGTCCATCTCCACCATCGTCTGGCGCACGCCTCCGGCACCGAAGTGGCGACCGGCCCCCTTGGCCAGGCTGTGGAAGCCGGACGCGACGGCGGCCAGGTGTTCGGCGTCCTCTCGCCTCAGGCCGGTTGACGCGCCCACCGCGAGTCCGTCGTTGGACAGCACCACCGCGTGCCGCACTTCGGCGACGCGCAGCACCAAGTCGTCCAGCAGCCAGTCGAGTTCGCCGGACCGCTGGTCGGCCCTCGTGCTCGGGTCCTGGATCATGCGGGGTCTCCTTCGCTGCTGTCGCGGCCCGCCTCGGGACCGGGGGTGGCGCCGAGACCGGGTGCTTTGCCGCCGCCGCGTGTCCAGCCGGCGCGATAGGCCGCCATACGGTCCCGTACGAGTTCGGGGGTGCGCTCGTCGTCGCCTTGGGGGCCCGCGGCTTGTGCCGGCTCCTCGGGCCGCTGTTCTCGCAGTTGGGGTGCGAGGTTCGCCTGCCGCACGCGCCGTGGGAGGTCGTCGGACTCTTCGGAGCCGTCCGCAGACCGGTGCAGCCGCAAGGTGGTGACTCCAGGTGGCGGGGGTTCGGGTGAGCCGTTCGCTGAGGATTCGACAGCGGTGTGCAGAGGAGGCACCAGGGCGGGTCGCTCGGTGGGTGCCTGGACGGAGTCCTGTTCCGTGGCGGCCGACACGCGCGCGTACTCGCGTTCCGTGGGCTTTCCGTTGTCGTTCTGGGGGGAGCGTTCCGCCGCACCCCCGTGCAGCAGCGCCGTGGGCAGCAGAACGACCGCGGTGGTGCCGCCGTAGGGCGAGGTCCGCAAGTGCACCTTGATGCCGTGCCGGGCCGCGAGCCTGCTGACCACGAAGAGGCCGAGCCGGTCGCTGTCGAACAGGTCGAGCGCCTCGGACTGTTCGATGCGCCGGTTGGCCTCGTCGAGTGTCTCCTTGCCCATGCCGAGTCCTCGGTCCTCGACCTCCACGGCGTAGCCGTTGCCGACCGGCTCGCCGGAGATCCGCACGCGGGTGTGCGGCGGCGAGAACTGGGCGGCGTTCTCGATGATTTCGGCGAGGAGGTGGGTCAGGTCGGCCACCGCGGCACCCACGACGGACGCCTCGGGGAGCTGTCGCACCTCCACGCGCGCGTAGTCCTCGACTTCGGACACGGCGGCGCGGACCACGTTCGTCAGGGAGACAGGCATGCGCCAGGCCCGGCCGGGTGCGGCGCCGGAGAGGATGATGAGACTCTCCGCGTGGCGCCGCATGCGGGTGGTGAGGTGGTCGAGCCGGAAGAGGTCGCTCAGCTCGTTCGGGTCCTCGGACCGGCGCTCCATGCTGTCCAACAGGTTCAGTTGTCGGTGCACGAGCACCTGGCTGCGTCGGGCGAGGTTGACGAAGACCCCGGAGATTCCGCTGGCGAGCTCCGCGCGTTCGACGGCGGCGCGCAGGGCGGCTCGGTGCACGGTGCCGAGGGCCTCTGCGACCTGTCCGGCCTCGTCCTCCGAGGGCGGCCCGGGCGGGGCCTCGGCACGGACGTCGATCTCCTCTCCCGCGCGCAGCCTGCGCATGGCTTCGGGGAGTTTGCGTCGGGCGATCTCGAGGGCACTGTTGCGTAGGCTCACCAGCTCGACGACAAGGCCGCGTCCAATGCGTACGGAGATGACGAGCGACGCGGCGACGGCGGCGAGACCGAGCAGCACGGCGGCGCCGGCGGGTGTCAGCAGACCGCGGGTCAACGGGTCGGCCCGGTCCGCGACACCGCGGCCCGCCTTCGCCTCGATCGTGCGCATTTCGTCCTGCACACGCGCGTGGGCCGTACTCCAGTCTGCTTCCGGTGCGGCGGCGATCGCCTTGGCGCCGGGCTGGGACGCGAGCACCTTGTCCTCGACAGCGTGTACGTCGGCGTACGCGCTCCCCTCCACGAGGTGGCGCCAGGCGTCTCGTTCGGGGCCGCGCAGGTCCGCAGCGGCGGCGTCGGTCAGGGTGCGCCGGGTGTTGACCGCCCCGGTGAACAGCCGCAGTCGCTCTCCGTCGAGGGTGTGCGCGAGGCGGGCGCCGACCAGTACCGCGTCCTCCTGAGCGAGTGCCTCCCCCGCCCGGGAGAATTCGAGCAGCACGCGCGCGTCGGAGCCCAGATCGGCGTCCTGGATGCCGGTGAGCGCGCCGCCCACCGCGAAGGCCGTCGAAATGGTCTTGGTGTACTGCCCATAGGCCACGTCCCATCCGGTGCGGCGGTCCAGGACGGCGGTTCGCAGGGTCCGTAGTTGCTCGGCTCCGGTGACGAAGGCGTCCAGACGCCCGGCCACTCCGGCGGGCAGGTCGGCGCCGTCGGCAACGGTGTTATTGCGGTCGCCCAGGCGCAGCTTCGCCACCGCGCGGTCGGTGCGCCCCGCCAGCGTCTTCAAGTCGCTCTGTTGCCCGGCGGCCGGGTCGGTCGCATAGCGGACAGCTGCAGCACGTTCGGTCTGCAGTGCGGCGACGGCGGCGTCGACCGGGGCACGGACCGTGGAGTCCACGCGCTGCAGTTGCCGCAGCCGCGCGACGTCCTGGGCGGTGGTCACCGTGGCGTACGCCCACAGGGCGAGCAGGGAGACGACAGGCACCATCAGAAGGCAGACGATCTTGGCCCGCACGGTGCGGGGGCGGATGCGCCATCGTCCCGCGCGCGTGGGGGTCTGCGGCATCTCCGTGGAGTACTCGTCGAGGTCGGCGTGCTCGTCGGCAGGCGGGCCCGCGTGTGCGCGGCGACCGCGCACGGGAGGCTGGGGCGGCGGCTCGGCGCCGGCTCTGGGGGTCCTACGGGGTGTACGCATGGCCTCCTCGCTCGGAATGGATCGGGGGCGTGCCTTCCGGGCCGTCGTGGCTCCCGGCCCGCCGCTAGCGGGCAACGCTCTCGACCGGTCGCTGGGCCGATGCGGATGCCTCGCGCTCGTCGGCTGTCGGCGACAGCGCGACGAACGCCGATGTCAGGAACAGATAGGACCCGAGGCCGACAGCGAGGGGGAAGATGAACTGCATCGCCGTGGCCCCGGGCAGGGCCTCGCCGGAGGGGCTGACGCGCACGCTCACCGCCATCATTCCGGTGTAGTGCATGCTGCTCACGGCTCCTCCCATGACGAGGGAGGCGAGGGCGACCGCCACGGGTGACTTGATGTTGAGGGCCGCCCACAGGGCCGCGGTCGCCGCGACCACGGCGATCACGACGGAGAGCCCGACGAGCATCGGGTCGTATCGCACGCCGCCGTGCAGCCGCAGCGCGGCCATGCCCAGATAGTGCATGCTCGCGACGCCGAGCCCGGTGGTGAGTCCCCCGAGGACGAGCGCGCGGCCCCGGTCGCGGCCGTAGCCGACGGCGAAGACGCCCGCGCCGACGACGACCATGGCGACGAGCAGGCTGAGGATGGTCAGCGGCACGTTGTAGCGCATTTCCGTACCGCCGACACTGAAGCCGAGCATCGCCACGAAGTGCATCGTCCAGATACCGGTGCCGATCGCGGAGGCGGCGGTGAGGAGCCAGTTGCGACGCGAGCGTCCTGTGGCGCCGAGGGCGCGGACGGTGCAGCGCAGCCCCAGGGCGGCGCCTATACAGGCCATCACGTACGACAGCACGGGTGTCAGCCAGCCGAAGGCGGCGTGGTCCAGGTGTCCCATGGCTCAGGGACGCTAGTCCGGGCAGGGGCGCGCAAAGGGGGCGCATTTCGAAAGGTGTTGAAATATGACACGGAGAGGTACATGAACGATCGCGTCACGCTCGAACGTGTGCACCGCGTCGTACTTCGTGTCCGGTGAGGGATCATGCGGAACATGAGCGACGACCACACACACGTCCAGGAGTTCTTCGCGGCGCGCGCGGCCGGCTGGGACACCCGGTTCCCCGACGACGGGCCGGCCTACGCGGCCGCGGTCGCCGAACTCGGCTTGCGCGAGGGCGACCGCGTGCTCGACGCCGGCTGCGGCACCGGGCGCGCCCTGCCGCCGCTGCGCGCGGCCGTGGGGCTCTCCGGAGTGGTCGTCGGGGTCGATCTGACCCCGGCCATGCTGGAGGCCGCAGTACGGGCCGGACGGAACCACGACGGGCAGTTGCTGCTCGCCGACGTCACCCGGCTGCCGCTCCGCACGGAGTCACTGAACGCCGTCTTCGGAGCGGGCCTGATCGCGCATCTGCCCCACCCCGCCGCGAATCTGCGGGAGTTGGCACGGGTGGTGCGGCCCGGTGGCACGCTGGCGCTGTTCCACCCGATCGGCCGGGCTGCGCTCGCGGCACGTCAGGGCCGCCGGATCACGCCGGACGATCTGCGCGCAGAGGCCGGCCTCGGTCCCCTGCTGGCCGGTTCCGGATGGGACATGACGTCATACATCGACGAGGACGCCCGCTTCCTGGCGCTGGCCGTACGCCAAGGCTGAATCCGGGGCTTCAGGCCTCGCCCGCGACCTCGGCCGCGAAGGCATCGGGGTTGTCGAACATGACGTTGTGACCCGCACCGGGCACGATCACCATCCGCACCCCGGCGGCCTCCAGTCCCTCTCTGCCTGCGGGCTCCCCGCTCAGCTCGCCCTGGAGGTACACGCGGTCCATCGTCAGCTCCTCGAGCATCTGGCGCATCGTCGGGTGCGTGCCGCGTGCGAGCCCGGTGGCGGTGCGGTGCAGCGCGCGTGGATCGGCGAGTCGCATGGTGGCCGCCCATGAGGGGCCGACCTTGTCGAGCACGCGCGCGTGGCCGCCGTTTTCGACGTAGTCCTCCTCCTCATAGGAGGCGATGCCGCTGCTTCCCGCCCTGGCCGGAGGGTACGGGTCGAGATTCGCTTCCGTGAGGACCAGCCTGGACACGAGGTCGGGCCGCCGGTGGGCGAGCACGATGGCGACAGTGCCTCCCATGCTGTGCGCGACGAGCTCCGCCCCCGTGACATCGGCTTCGTCCAGCGCGGCCGCCAGGGCGTCGGCGTGCTCCTCCAGGGAGTAGCCGAAATTCTCGGGCCGGTCGCTGATGCCGTGACCGGGCAGGTCGACGAACAAGGTGCGGCGGCCGACCAGTCCGGGCCGGGCCGCGATGTGGGCGTGGTAGACCGTCGACGCCGACCCCAGGCCATGCACAAAAACCCGCGCGGGTTCAGCACCCGCCGCCTGCGTCCAGCGGATGCAGCTGCCCTCTTCGTCGAACTCGGCCTGCTTCATGGCGCTCCCCCTTCGTGTCGCTTCATCGCCTCTTATGCCTCCAGGAGGATACATCGACAACGAGGTATAGAGGAAGAGAGGTATAGAGGAAGAGATGTACAGCGGCATGCGGCAGAATGCGAAGCATGTTGGAACTGGCCATCCTCGGTTTTCTGCACGACTCGCCTCTGCACGGCTACGAGCTGCGCAAGCGCATCACCGCGCTGACCGGGCATGTGAAGCCCGTCGCCGAGAGCACGCTGTATCCCGCGATCAAGCGGCTGGAGAAGGCTGACCTGCTGGCGCGGGAGACCCAGCCCGGCTCCGTGGCCGCCCCTCGCCATGTCCTCTCGCTCACCGAGGAAGGCAGACGCGAGTTGCTCCGCCGACTCACCGGGCCCGCGCAGCGCGACATCACCGACGAGAACCGCTGGTTCACGGTGCTCGCCTTCCTCAGACACCTGGATGATCCGGCAGCGCAGGCCTCGGTACTGCGCCGTCGGCTCGCCTTCCTCGAGGAACCCGCGAGCTTCTTCTACGAAGGTGACCGGCCACTGCGCGCCGAGGAATTGGACGATCCCTTCCGACGCGGCATCCTCACCATCGCGCGGGCCACAAGCCGAGCCGAGCTGTCCTGGCTGCGGGACACCATCGACTCACTCGACGGGAGTGGCCGGTGAGACCGCGTTCGACTCGCTCGCAAGGCTTCACCGCGCAGTCCCTCTTCTACCGCCGCAGCTTCAACTCTACGTTGAGTAGGAACAGATGAACGGTCAGCGATGGCAACCGCGCAGGGGGAAGGTGGCCCAATGTCCGGTACGTTCGGCAGACTCCGAAAAATGTGGCTCCAGAGAACAGCCGAGCGATTCGAGGCGCAGCGGACCGCGAAGCAACGCCCGGAGAAACGTGCGCACAACCTGTTCGAGGCGGCTGCGGCGTATGTGTCGGCGTGCGCGGAGGATGATCAGGAGCAGATCGACGAGGCCGCGGCCTGGGTGTCGCCGGAGGCGTTGTCGTTCGGGGTGAACGAGTTGGCCTGCCGTGCCGTCATCGCCCTGGCGCGAGAGCGCGACGAGTCGCCCCGGACGGTGGCGCGGACACTGCTCGGACTGCCCGTCGCCTGACCCCGGTGGGCCGTGGTGGTCGTTTCGTCCCTGTCCAACCCGACAACTACGGCTCCGCGTGTGCTTGGGGCTCGTGACAAGCGCCTTCCGGTCGCATTAAGGTGCGCCGACGAACGTAGCGATGGGGAGGCTGGGATGGCCGGGACGGACGATGACGCCGTCGCCACCGGGGACGACGACGCACTGTATGTGCTGACGGCGGTGCTGCTGACGCCCGCGAAGTTCCCCAGCGTGCTGGGAGACGACTACCCGGAGGCCTGCGCGGCGCTCGACCTGGCGCCCCTGGCCGACGGGTACGGTCTCGTGCTCGGCCAGGACGGCGACGGTGCGCGGTGGACGGTCGTCGTCGACGACGTCTCACTGGTCGCCGTCGCCATCGCCTCCTGGGACTGCGGCATGGAGCACGAGCTGTCGCCGGACGAGCGTTCGGTCGTCTCCGCGCTGCCCGGCTGGCCCTTGGCGGTCGCCGTCGCCGCTCCTGGGGTGCCGGCCCCGCACGACCCCGGACCCGAGCTCATGGAGCGGCCCCCGCTCAGCCCTCCGGACACCACCACCTGGGGACCGGCCCAACGGCGCCTCGGTGCCGACGAGATCGCACTGCAGTGGGCGACCTGGCGGGAGCAGATCGACAACGCAGACTTCGTCAGGTCGGACGACAAGGTTCAGGCCGAGGACGCCCCTCAGGACGACACCGGGAGCGGCGACGAGCCCCTGAGCGGTGTCCGCCGGGTGCTCGCGGAGGCCCAGTCCTACGTGGACACGCCACCGCCGCTCGGCCGGGTCCGCTCGTCCTTCGCCACGGGCGACGCTCGGACCCTGCGCGCAGACGGCCCCGGCTGGTCCATGGTCGCCCGGACAGACGACATTGCGTTCGTCCTCCTCGACGAGGAACCCGGAGAGGTCCTGCCCGTCGGCCGCGGACCCGCACTGCCAGGCCTCCTGGAGGCCCTCGACAAGATGGCCGTACGCCCCAGCTGAGCGACCGCGCCACGCCGGATACCGGTGGCTCGGACCACTGTCAGAGGCTCGCGTACGGGTCGACGAGGAGGGCGTCCGTTGCCGGTCGTCGTCGCGGACCGGCGCTCCGCCGCGCAGAGGATTTCCGCGGGGCGCGGCAGCCGCCCGCGGACCGTACCGTCGGCAGGCCCGCGAACGGCGATGTGGCCGTCTCCTGAAGGCCGATCGGAGACGCACCGGCTCGGCTACGCCTCAGCGGCCTATTTCCTTGCGGGTGACGCGGCGCAGCCTGCGCCGCTGCGAGGGGTCCAGCGCCAGATACGCGGCCGCCGGGACTCCCAGCACAATCAAGAAGGCGGCCCACCAGGGCAGCCAGTACAACAGGACGAGGCCGACCGCCACACCTCCTGCGGCGATCTTCGCGTTCTTCGACATGTGTCGCCTCCTTCGCGGCTGCTGCCGCTCTCTGCCCTGAAAACGGGTCCGCGCTCCGCACGGTTCCGGAGCGCGACCCTGAGTCATCCCTGAGACGCGCCCCTACTTACCCCTGAGAGCCGTCGTGGCTACTCGGCCCTGAGGGGCTCGCCGACCTCGTACATGTGGCGCAGGGCCTGCCGGTAGGAGTCGACGAGCCCGGTTTCCGCGTAGGGGATACCCAATTCTTGGCAGTGTGCGCGCACCAAGGGCTGGGCCAGTTTCAGATGGGGTCGGGGCATGCTCGGGAACAGGTGGTGCTCGATCTGGTAGTTGAGGCCGCCGAGGAACCAGTCGGTGAGCACGGCACCGCGAATGTTGCGCGATGTGAGCACCTGGCGGTGCAGATGACTCCAACGCTCGCCGTCCGGGTCGGGCATCTCCATGCCCTTGTGGTTGGGTGCGAAGGCCATGCCCAGGTGCAGGCCGAACAGTGCTTGGTGCACCGCGGCGAAGGCGAGGGCCTTGCCGGGAGACAGGGAGGTGACCAGCAAAGTCGCGTACGCGACGACGTGAGCCACCAACAGCAGGGCCTCCACCGCCCGCTCTCGGGGCGCCTGCCGACGCAGGTCCTGGAAGCCGTGGAACTTCAGCGCCACGCCTTCCAGGAGGGTGAGCGGGAAGAACAGCCAGGCCTGGTTGCGGGTGAGCCAGCGCCGGAAGCCGACCCGGTCCCTGGCCTGCTCGCCGGTGAAGACCAGGACGTCGGTGACGACGTCGGGATCCTTGTCGATGTGGTTCGGATTGGCGTGGTGGCGGTTGTGCTTGTCGTTCCACCAGGCGTAGCTCATTCCCAGGAGCAGGTTGCCGTGGATCAGGCCGATCACGCGGCCGATCGCCTTGGTGCCGGTGATCTGGGAGTGGCCGGCATCGTGGCCTATGAAAGCCGTCCGGGCCGAGAACAGCGCGAGCAGGGGGGCGAGGAGCAGGGCCCACCAGGAGTTGCCGATCAGGACGACGCCCGTCACGACAGTGGCCAGGGCCAGCGCGTTCATGCTGATCGCGAACGCGTACCAGCCGCGGCGCCGGTCCAGTAGACCCTGACTCCTGACGGTGCGCAGGAGAGGTGCGAACTCGCTTCCGGGGGTCTGCCCCACGATCGTCCCTGGAGGGTGTTCCGTGACGGCTGCGGCGGTCTGGGGCATGGCGGGTCTCCGGTCTCTCAAGGAACGGGCTGACCTGATGAAACGTACGAATCAGTGACCCTCGGCGACCATGACGCCACCACCCGTGCGCGTACTGAGGCACACCCCGCCCCTCAAGGGGGGCTAGGTACACCCTTGAATCGAGGTGAGTCACCTCACGGCACGGGCGTCCCTGCCAGTCCCGCGGAGTGCTGTAACCTCGACCACCCCCGGTAGTCAAATTTGAGGAATGCGCCATCGTCGTGCAGAGAATTCCTGCGGCAACGCCCGCCGAGATCTCCGAACTGGCCCGCTGCTGTGCCGTGTTCGTACCGGCAGATCCGTCTCGCACCGGCAGCGTCGCCTTCTGGCAGCCCGACGGCGATGCCCCTCCCGCGGTGACGTCCGGTTCCGTCGAGGACCTGACCGTGGTGCTGCCCGCAGGCGACGGTGTCGAACTCGTGACCGTGCCTGCCGCCCTCCTCCCTGTGCGCGCCGCTCTGCCGGTCCTCACACGCGCGCGCGGCGCCGCGCAGGCGCACCGGGCGACCGCTTTCTGGGGCGCGGCCGCCATGCTCGCCCTCCAACTCGCCGCGCGTGGACTGCTGCTGCCGGGACTGACCGACGACGACCACGACGCCTGGCGGGCGGGTCCGCTGCGCGCCGACGACCTGGAGCGGATCCGCGAGTTCGCCGCCGCGATGCCGCCCGAGGCACACGCGGTACCGGTGGACGGCGCGGAGCCGCTGCGCATGCCCGAACCGGAGCGATTGCTGCGCGCCTTCCTCGACGCGGTCGCCGACGCGTTGCCCCGCTCCCCCGCCGCCTCGCTCGCCGCGACCGGTCCAGCCTTCGCGGCGCAGGAACCGCACTCTGTGCCCGAGCAGCGCGCCTGGGCCGCCGACGTCGCCGCGGGGCACGACACGGGCGTACGGATCTCGCTGCGCGTCGAGGTGCCGGGGCTGGCGTCGGTCCTGCCGTACGAGACGCGGCTGCCGTTTCGCGGGGTGCTGCAGGTACACAGCGTGAGCGATCCGGGTCTTGTCGCGGATGCCTCCGCCGTTTGGGCCGGTTCGGCCACATTCGGCCCGCGCGCGCGGATGGACGTTCTGCTGGCCCTGCGCCGCGCGGCCCGCGTCTGGCCGCCGCTCACGCCGCTGCTCTCGGCGACGGTGCCGGATGCCGTCGAACTCGCCGACGAGGAGGTCACCGAACTCCTCGGCCAAGGCACCCGCCAGCTGGCGTCCGCCGGCGTCGACGTGCACTGGCCGAAGGAGTTGGCTCGCAAGGTGACCGCCCGGGCCGTCATCGGCCCGCCGGACGGCGAGCGGGGGCCGGACAAGGTCGCGTCGGACACGCCGTCGTTCCTGTCAGTGGACACGCTGCTGTCCTTCAACTGGCGGTTCGCGCTGGGCGATCAGCAGCTCACGCGCCAAGAGCTGGACCAACTCGCCGAGGCGAACCGCCCCATGGTTCGGCTGCGCGACCAATGGGTCCTCGTCGACGCGCAGGAGGTACGCCGCGCCAGGGCGCAGCAGGACCGCAAGGTCACGCCCATCGACGCGCTGAGCGCCGCTCTGACGGGCTCCACGGAGGTCGACGGCCGCCAAGTCGACGTACAGCCCACGGGGTGGCTGGCGACGCTGCGGGAGCGCCTCACAGACCCGGAGGGACAGGAGCCGGTGGGGCAGCCCGCCGCGCTCACCGCGACGCTGCGGGACTACCAGGTGCGTGGCCTCGACTGGTTGGCCCGGATGACCTCCTTGGGACTGGGCGGCTGCCTGGCCGACGACATGGGCCTGGGTAAAACAATCACGCTGATCTCCCTGCATCTGCACCGACAGACCGACGAGTCGACCGCGGGTCCCACACTCGTGGTCTGTCCGGCGTCTTTGATGGGCAACTGGCAGCGAGAGATCGAGAAGTTCGCGCCCGGCACGCCGGTGCGCCGCTTCCATGGCGGTCGGCGCAGCCTGGAGGGCCTGGCGGACGGGGAGTTCGTGCTCACCACGTACGGCACGATGCGGCTCGACGCACCACGGCTCGGCGAAGTGCCGTGGGGCTTGACCGTCGCGGACGAGGCCCAGCATGTGAAGAACCCCTACTCGGCGACGGCACGCGCCCTGCGCACCGTCGGTGCACGCGCGCGCGTGGCGCTCACCGGCACCCCGGTGGAGAACAGCCTCTCGGAACTGTGGGCGATCCTCGACTGGACGACGCCGGGCCTGCTCGGGAGTCTCGGCGCCTTCCGGACGCGGTACGCGCAGGCCATCGAGGGTGGTCAGGATCCCGCGGCGGCCGAGCGGCTCACGCGGCTGGTGCGACCGTTCCTGCTGCGGCGCCGCAAGTCGGATCCCGGGATCGCGCCCGAACTGCCGCCGAAGACCGAGACCGACCGAGCCGTGTCGCTCACCAAGGAGCAGACAGGTCTGTACGAGGCGATGGTGCGCGAGACCCTCGCGGAGATCTCGGGCGCGGACAGCATGGCGCGGCGCGGCCTGATCGTGAAGCTGCTCACCGGGCTGAAGCAGATCTGCAACCACCCGGCACAGTTCCTCAAGGAGGATCGGCCGAAGATCCCGGGCAGGTCCGGGAAGCTGGAACTGCTGGACGAACTGCTCGACACCATCCTCTCCGAGGGAGCGAGTGTTCTGGTTTTCACCCAGTACGTGCGGATGGCACGCCTCATCGAGCGCCATTTGGCGGCGCGCGGAGTGTCGACGCAGTTCCTGCACGGAGGGACGCCCGTCAGCGAGCGCGAGGCGATGGTGGAGCGCTTCCAGGAGGGCGAAATTCCCGTCTTCTTGTTGTCGTTGAAGGCCGCGGGCACGGGGCTGAACCTGACGCGGGCCGAGCATGTCGTGCACTACGACCGCTGGTGGAACCCCGCGGTCGAGGCGCAGGCCACGGACCGCGCGTATCGCATCGGTCAGAGTCGGCCCGTGCAGGTGCACCGGCTGATCGCCGAGGGAACCATCGAGGACCGCATCGCGGAGATGCTGCGGCGCAAGCAGCAGTTGGCCGACGCGGTCCTCGGCGCCGGTGAGGCGGCGCTCACGGAGCTGACCGATGCCGAACTGGCCGACCTGGTGGAGCTGCGAGGGAGCGCACGATGACGGATCGGAACGAGGAGTACACGTTCGCGGCGCTGCCACCCGCGCACGGTCGGGGCTTCGCGCGGACGTGGTGGGGCCAGGCTTGGTTGAAGGCGCTGGAGGACGCTGCGCTGGACTCGGAACAGGTGCGGACGGGACGCCGACTCGCGCGCGCGGGGGCGGTGGGAGCCGTGTCGGTGCGTCCGGGGCGCATCACGGCAGTCGTCCACAACCGCGACCGCACCGCGCACCGTGCGGACGTACTGCTTCAGGAGCTGTCCGAGGAGCAGTGGGACCGCTTCTTGGACATGGCCGTCGAGCGGGCCGGGCACGTCGCGGCGCTGCTCGACCGAGACATGCCGCCGCATCTGGTCGAGGACGCGGCGGCTGCGGGTGTCGAACTACTGCCGGGTCTCGGTGACTTGGAAGCCGAGTGCGAATGCGGGGCCTGGGACCACTGCGGGCACACCGCCGCGCTCTGTTATCAGATGGCTCGGCTGCTGGACCAGGATCCGTTCGCCCTGCTGCTGATGCGCGGGCGTGCCGAGCGCGTGCTGCTGGACGAGCTGCACCTGCGCAGCACCGCGACCGCGCAGGACCCGCTGGGAGCGCCGGACCCCCCTCAGGAAGGCGTGGATGCCGCCGAGGCGTACGCGGTCGGAGCCATCCTGCCGCCCCTGCCCTCCCTTCCGGCACTGCCCGAGCGACCCGGCCTGCCGCCCTCCCTGGACACCGAGGCCGCGCCCGCACCCGGCGTCGACCCGTCCGCCGTGGAGTTCCTGGCCGCCGCGGCTGCGACAGCGGCGTACCGGCTGCTCGCCGAGGCACTCCAGCCCGGTCATGGACAGCGCACGGTAGAGGCAGAGTTGACGCTCGCACAGGACGCGGTCCGGCTTGCGGCGGCGGGCCCGGAGCGTGCGATAGCCGAGCGGCTCGCCGACGGGTCCGGGCGCGACCGGCAGGAACTGGCGCTCGCCGTGCGCGCCTGGCACTACGGGGGTGCCGTCGCGCTGTCCGTCCTCGAGGACGAGTGGACCGTGCAGGCCGAAGCACTGGCACGCGCGCGTGCCGCTCTGAAGTCGGCCTGGGAGGAGGACGAGCGGCCGCGGTTGCGCGCCGCCCGCAACCGCTGGACCGTGGTCGACAAGCCGACCCAGCTGCGCCTGGGACGGGACGGGCGATGGTGGCCGTACCGCAAGGAACGGGGCCGTTGGACGCCCGCGGGACCGGCGGTCGGGGATCCGGCCACGGCTCTCGCCACAGCGGAGGGAGACCCGAGCGGCGACCCGATCAATGGCTGACGCCTCAGGTTCACCTTGAGGTCGCGCGACGTTCGGCGCAGGGGCTGACTCTGGCCGCTGTCAATGAATTTGTCGCCCAGGAGGCCCGATGTCCCCGCATGCCGTCGGCAGGCGCCGCATCCACCGATCCGTCGCCGCGGGCGTACCGCTCGCGATGCTGGCCGCCTTCGTGGCGGTCGGCGACGCGAGCGCACAGGGCAACCCGTCACTGCCGCGGGTGACGCGCACCGCGACACTCGGCGACATCTCTCTGGGCACGTTCAGCAACACCCTGCTGTCCGGCACTGTGGCCGACGACCGAGGCGTGGACCTCGGTGGGATCGGCAGCGACATCTACCCGGCCGAGCGCAAGGGCGAGTTCTGGACGGTCACCGACCGGGGGCCCAACGGGCAGATCAAGGTAAACGGCACCAAGCGCCGTACGTTCCCGGTGCCAGGCTTCGACCCGGCGATCGTGAAGATCCGGGTGTCCGGTGACACGGTGAAGGTACTGGACGCGATCCCCATCACCACGTCCGCCGGGAAGCCGGTCACCGGACTGTCCAACCAGGCGGGGCGCGACGAGGCGCCGTACTCCTATGCCGCGCAGACCCCGCTCACGTACAACCCGAACGGTGTGGACACCGAGGGCATCGTGCGGTCGGCGGACGGCAGTTTCTGGCTCGTCGACGAGTACGGGCCCTCGCTGGTCCATGTCTCCGCGCGCGGGAAGGTCCTTACGCGTTATGTACCCAAGGGGCTGAACCTCACCGGGGCGGACTACCCCGTGGTCGAGGCGCTGCCCGCCGTCCTGCTGCACCGGAAGATCAATCGCGGCTTCGAAGGACTCGCCCAACTGCCGGGCGGTGACCTGGTGATGGCCGTTCAGAGCCCGCTCTCGCTGCCGGACGGCGACGCGGGAGACGCCTCGCGCACGACGCGGCTGCTGCGCTTCTCCCCGAAGAAGCGGGCCGTCACCGCCGAGTACGCCTACCGGTTCGACCCGGTGAACGTGGTCGACCCGAGCGAGGACGACACGTCCGAACTGAAGATCTCCTCCGTGGTGGCCGTCGGCCGTGACCGGCTGCTCGTGGAGGAACGCACGGACAAAGCGGCCCGGGTGCACTTGGTGAAGCTCACACGGAGCGCGGACATCCTGGGCGGCCCGTGGGACACCGACACGACGTCTCCCTCCCTGGAACAGCTCGACGATCCGGCGGCCTCCGGCGTCCCGGTGCTGGGCAAGCGTCTGGTCGTGGACCTGGGGACGGTCGCGGGGGTGCCGGGCAAGATCGAGGGCATCGCGCGCGTGGACCACGGCACACTCGCCCTCATCAATGACAACGACTTCGGGATGACCGACGGGACGGACGCGTTCGACGCACAGGGTCGGCTGGTCGACAGCGATATCGAGACGACGGTCACGTACGTGCGGCTGCCGCGCGGGATCTGACCCCGGAGCTCTTTTCGTACGGCACGCGTGCGTGCGCCGCGAACGGCGGCCACGCGCGCGTGCCGGTCACGTCAGGGGCTGGGTGAGCTCGTGGGTGCCACCGCCGATGTCCGCGGCCAGGCTGCAGGCGACCTTGTCGATGCCTGTCTCGTAGCCACCGGAGTCCGGGTACTGCACCAGGGTGCCGCGCACGGTGCCCGCGGACTGGTGAGCGGCCTTGCGCTCGAGGGGCGCTTTGCACAGAGCCGACGCGGCAGTCCTGAGAGCGGCGTCCGTCGTGTAACCGCCGTTGAGCTCCGCCACCTTCACGACTTCGGCGTGGGGGGGGGGGGGGGGCCCCCCGCCCCCCCCCCCACCCCACCCCCCCCCCCCCGCGGGGGATGGATAGAGCCGAAAAAAGAAAGAAATATAAACAAAAAAAAAATAAGAGAT
>NZ_JBEZLR010000128.1:0-26016 GCF_040652275.1 Streptomyces sp. NPDC048275 | reverse complement strand
CCAGCCCGAGGTGGCCGGTCGGGCGCAGAGCCCGGAGCGCGTCGTTGATCAGCTGGGCGGAGGCCGTGGTGTCCAGCGCGTAGTGCGCGCCGCCGAGTACGCACGCGGCGATCAGCGAGATGGCCAGTGCCAGCGAGAACGGGTCCGGGCTGACGAAGCCGACGACCAGGGCCAGCAGCACACCGGCCAGCGCGGCGAACGCGGCACTGACAGCGAAGGCCAGCGCCGACTGGGCCTCCGGCGCGATGCCGATCGAACGCGCCGCCATCGGATGGGACTTGGCGGCGACCAGCCGCATCCGCAGGGCGCTGGGCCGGGCCAACGCCCCCACCCCGAGGGCGATTCCGGCCACACCCACGGCGATGTACTGCGCCTGCGTTCCCGCGCTGGCCAGCGTGCCGAGACCGAGGGCGCTGTCCAGCTTCTCCATAGGGATGCCCTGGTCGCCACCGGTCACGCTGGTCCACTGACCCATGACCTCCAGCGACACCATGGTGAAGGCGAGTGTCAGCAGGGCCAGGTACAGCATCGAGAACCGCGCGCCCGCGCCGCCCAGAAACGCCCCGAAGGCCGCGCCGCATCCGGCCGCGCCGAGGACCACGGCCTCCACCGACCAGCCGTGTGTACTGCCGTATGCCGCGAAGTAGGCGCCCAGGGCGAAGAGCGCGGGATGGGCGATCGACCAGATGCCGGCCCAGCCCGCGAGCAGCCCGACGGACAGCACGAGGACGGTGTACACGGCCGCGAGCCCGACGGAGTAGGCCTGGTAGGGCGGGATGGCCCCCGCGTTCAGTACGACGATGAGGAGGACCGCGGCGAGCGGCCCGAGCGCCGCCTTGGCCAGGGTGGAACGACTGAAGACAGACATGGACCGCTCCCTCAGACCCGCTGGAACGTGCGCACGCCGAACAGCCCCTGCGGGCGGATCAGCAGCACGAGGATGGTGAACGTGAAGACAAAGGTGTCGCGGTAGCCGGCCGAGACGTAGCTCGCGGCCAGGTTGTCCAGGACGCCGACCGTCAGCCCGCCGATGACGGCGCCGTACATGCTGGTCAGGCCGCCCAGGAAGATCCCGGCGAAGGCGCGGAACAGTGGTGCGCCGAGCACGGTCGGCACCAGTCCGGCCCGGGGTGCGTAGAGGAAGGCGGCGAGCGCGGCGAGGCCGAGTCCGAGCGCCCACGCGATCCGGGCGATGCGCTGCGAACCGATGCCGAGGATCTGCGCGGTGTCTGCGGACTCCGCGACGGCGCGCATGGCGGAACCGATGGTCGTACGCCCGAAGAGATATGCCACCAGCGCCATCGCGACCGCCGCCACGGCGATGGTCAGCAGGCTCTGCGTGGGTATCGCCGAGCCCCCGAACGACACGGATCCCTCCACGAGGCTCGGGAAGAGCCGTGGCTGGTCGTCCCAGATCGTGCTGATGGCGCTCTCCACGATGAGCGAGACACCCATGGTCATGACGAGCGCAGAGAGCAACTCCCCCTGCGCGAGGGGCCTGATCACCGTTTCCCGGGCGGCCAGGCCGACCACCACGGTCACGACGATGGCGGCCGCGGCGGCCAACAACAACGGCAGGCCCCTGTCGTACAGCGTCAGCGCGGCGTACAGCCCGATGACCGCCAGGCTGGCGAGCGCGAAGTTCACCACGTCCGTCGCCCGATAGATAATGACAAGCCCGAGGCCCATCAGGCCATACACCGCGCCACTGGCGAGACCACTCACCAGGACGAGCAGAAACTGATCCACGTCGACCGTCTCCTCGCGCCGGGCGCCAGCGCGCCCGGAGACCTCAGCGCCGCATCAGCGCATTGCAAACTGAACTCAATTCATGAACCGTAAGCATCCGGCACCGGACGGGCAATACCGGTGCACGACTTGATTCGAATGCGTTCAGCCACACAGGGCACGGCGCGAACGATGCACACGGGCGACGGGCGGCGCCGGAGGCCGATCAGGCCGTGAAGCGACCGCCATTGGCGAGCAGCACCGCGCCGACGAGGTTCGCCGCGGAATCACTCGCCAGGAACAAGGCGATGTCGGCGATCTCCTCGGGCGTCGCGTACGGGCGCACCCGCGGGTCGGCGAAACCGCCGCGGAGCACGTCGGGGGTACGCGCCGCCATGCCGGTCTCGGTCGGACCCGGCGCGACCACGTTCACCCGGATCCCGGACGCGATGACCTCCTTGGCCACCGCCTGACTCAGCGCGTGCACACCGGCTTTCGATGCGGCGTAGTGGGGATAGCCGACGGGAGTGTCGAAGACGCACGAGGAGCCGATGACGACGATCGCCCCCGCACGCACGGGCCGCATGACCCGCACGGCCGCGCGCAGCACATGGAAGGTTCCGTCCAGGTTGATCCGCATGACGCGCCGCCAGGCCGAGTCCCCGAGCCGATCGGTGACCTCCGGCGGGCGCCCCTCGACCAGCGCGTCCGCGATCAGCTGCTTGGCCTCGGGGTCATCGACTCCGGCGGCGTGCACCAGGACGTCGAGACGGCCGTGTTCGCGCACCACGTCCTCGACGGCGGCGTCGACCGCTGCCCCGTCCGCCACATCGAGCGGGACCGCACGGCCGACGGACAGTTCCTTGGCGACGGCTGCGGCGGCCTCACCGTTGACGTCGGCCAGAACCACCACGCGCGCCCCCTCGGCGGCCATCTGCCGGGCGACGGCCGCGCCCATGCCCGACCCGGCACCCGTCACCAGCGCGATCTTGCCCTCGAACCGGCCCTGTTGTGTGTCGCTGCTCATGCCCGAACTCCCTCACTGCGCACAGCCCGATACTGAATTGACTTCGTCTCTGTTATCGTCCCCGACGTCGAACTGGCAAGACCCAAGGCGGTGACCTGATCATGAGGGCGGTGCGGCTGTCAGGCTGGGGAGGGGGACCTGCACTCACGGAAGTCGGGCGACCGGTTCCCCGAGGCCCCGAGGTGCTGATCCGGGTGGAAGCCGCCGGGCTGTGCCACTCGGATCTGCATGTCGCCGACGCGTCCCCGGGCGAGCTCCCCTACCGGCTGCCGTTCACCCTCGGCCACGAGGTCGCCGGGCAGGTCGCGGCCCTCGGTCCCGAGGCCGACGGCCCTGCGGTGGGTGAACGCGCGGTGCTCTACGGCCCGTGGGGCTGCGGGAGCTGCGCCCATTGCGCCGTCGGCAGCGACAACTACTGCGATCGGCGGGGGGATCTCGACTGGCACGGTGTCGGACTGGGCCGGGACGGAGGGATGGCCCCGTACGTACTCGTTCCGTCCGCCCGCCATCTGGTGCCGATCGGTGACCTGCCCGCCGACCAGGCGGCCCCACTCTCCGACGCGGGCCTGACTTCGTACCATGCCGTCGCCGGACTGCGGCACTTGCTCCACGAGGGAACCACGGCGGTGGTCATCGGGGTCGGCGGGCTCGGTCACCTCGCGGTCCAGATCCTGCGCGCGACCACCCCGAGCCGTGTGCTCACGGTCGACATCCGCGAGGATGCCTTGGCGCTGGGACACCGCTCCGGTGCGCACGCCGGCTACCTGATGCGGGCAAAGACCGCTCGTACGCTGAAGGCGGAGACCGGCGGCGCGGGTGCGGACGCCGTACTCGACTTCGTCGGCAACTCGGCGACGCTCGAGCTTGCCACCGACGTCCTGCGTCCGGGTGGCGAGCTCGCGCTGGTCGGCAGCGGCGGCGGCCAGTTGACGGTACGCAAGCCGGGCTTTCTTCCCCCGGGCTTTCGGCTCTCGCTCCCGTTCTGGGGCACCCGGCCCGAGCTCGCCGAGGTCATCGCGCTGGCCCGCTCAGGGGCGCTCCATGTCGAGACGGAGACGTACCCCCTGTCGGCCGCGACAGAGGCGTTCGGCCGACTGCGGCGCGGCGAGGTCCGGGGGCGGGCCGTGCTGGTGCCTGACTGACGGACGTGGGCACGAATGCGTATGCGGGGATGAGGCGTTCGCCAGGGCGCGCCCATCGGCCGGCGGACGTCGGAATGATCCGAGCAGCGTCTCTCGCTGCGTCCCTGCGGCTCCGAGCAGGCGGTTCAGATGACGTGGCCGGCCTGCAGACCGGCGACTTCGGCCGCGCTGTACCCGAGTTCGGCGAGGATTCCCTCCGTGTGCTCACCGACGGCGGGCACGGCGTCCATCCGCGGCGCGGTTCCGGCCAGGTCCGCCGGTGGCAGCAGCGCCGGCACCATGGCTCCGCCGGGAAGGGGTACGTCCCGCCAGCGGTCCCGGGCACTGAGCACGGGGTGCGCCAGGAACTCTTCGACGTCGTTGACTCCGGCGTTGGCGATGCCCGCCTCGTCCAGCAGCTTCATCACTTCCGCGCTGTCCGACCGCGCGAACCGCGCGGCCACGACCTCGTTCAGTTCCCCCCGGTGGGCCACCCGCGCGGACCCTGTGGCGAAGCGCACGTCCGCGACGAGGTCGGGACGCTGGAGGAACCGTTCGCACAGCGCGACCCATTCGCGTTCGTTCTGGATGGAGAACAGGACGTCCTTGCCGTCGGCCGCGGTGTAGGCGCCGTAGGGCGCGATGGTCGCGTGCTGGGTGCCTATCCGTGGGGGCTGGGTGCCGCCGTGGCGGGTGTAGTACGCGGGTTGGCTCATCCACTCGGCCAGCGCCTCGAACAGCGACACCTCCACCGCACGGGCCACTCCCGTGGTCGCCCGCGTGAACAGCGCGGTGAGAATGCCCGAGTAGGCGTACATGCCGGCGGCGATGTCGGCCACCGACACCCCCGCCCGGGCGGCTCCGTGCTCGTTGCCCGTCAGCGAGACCAGCCCCGTCTGGCACTGCACCAGCAGGTCGTACGCCTTTCGGTCGGCCCACGGGCCGCTCGATCCGTAGCCCGAGATGGAGCACGGGATCAGCGAAGGAAACCGCTCGGCGAGGGCGTCGGCGCCCAGGCCCATCCTGGCCGCCGCGCCCGGTGCCAGGTTCTGCACGAACACATCGGCTTCGCCCAGCAGTCGCTCCAGGATCTCCCGCCCCCGGTCCGACTTCAGGTCGAGGGTCACGGACTCCTTCGAACGGTTGAGCCACACGAAATAGCTCGACTCACCGTGCACCGTCGTGTCGTACCGACGGGCGAAGTCGCCCCCGCCCGGGCGTTCCACCTTGATGACACGGGCGCCGAGATCGGCCAGCTGGCGCGTGGCGAAGGGAGCCGCCACCGCCTGTTCGACGCTGACGACCGTGATGCCGGAGAGCGGTGATCGTTCGGGGGGTTCGGGGAGTTCGGTCATGCGGTGACCTCCAGGAGCCTGCGGGCCCCTGCGGGTCCGGTACCAGGATTACCATCATGAGCGCTCATGACCTTTCGAGCGCCGCGAGTTCCGGAAGCACGGCCGCACATGCCCTGGTCGAGCTCGGACCGGCCGGTCAGGCGTCGAGGTCGTCGGCGAAGTGGCGAAACCCCTGCCGGTCCTGGTGCAGGCCCCACAGGGCGTCCGCGAGAACGGCCGGGTCCTTCCTTCGGTGTCCGGGGACGATCGCGCCGGGGATGATCAGCTGCGCGACATGAATGCCCTCGGCGGCGAGCGTGTCGTGCAGCAGACGGCCGTAGGCACTCTCGGCGGCGAACGCGATCGATGTGCCGGCGCGATCGGGATGGGGGACGACGGCGGTGCCGCCGTTGACGAAGAGGACGGTGCCGTGGCCCAGGGCCCGCATGCCCGGCAGTACCTGCCGCACGGCGGAGACCGGGCCGTAGACGGAGAACTCGATCGGACCGAGGAGGTCGGCGGCTGCGGTCTCCAGGACCGGCCGCATGAAGTCGCGGTGCGGGACCGGGCTGTACTGCAGCACCTCGATCGGGCCGAGCGACGCGGCCGCCGCTTCGAGGGCCCCTTCGAGGGCTTTCGGGTCGCGTACGTCGGCGGCGAAACCGCGTGCGGTGATGCCCTCACCGACCAGGTCGGCGGCCAGGGCTTCCACGCGGTCCTGGCTGCGGGAGATCAGGGCGATGTCGAAGCCCTCGCGGCCGAAGCGCCGGGCGACGGCTGCTCCCAGGCCGGGTCCGGCTCCGATGACGGCGAAGGTGGTCATGGCATCTCCTTGAGCGTGCGCGGGCTCGGGCCGTGGTTCAGCCCAGTATCGCCCTGTCGATCACAAGCCGACCACGCACGCCGGGACCACTCGAAGGAGTGCGTTTTCTGCCCCGTTCCCGAGTAGTCGGCGCACAGCCACCGCCTCGGGCACCGCGGTCTGGTGCAATCCCCTTGAGTCCTATAGCAGTTAAGCCAGGTGACGAGACATCAGGGGGCACTGTGACGCGTCGTGACGGACGGTTCAAAACTGTACGGCTCAGAACGGTACGGCCCGGAACGGTATGGATCAGGACGGTACGGCTCAGAACGTTATCGACGGTTCTCGTGGCATGGAGTGCGCTGGCCGGTGCGACCCTCGTCGGGGCCGCACCGGCCAGCGGCGCGACGGGCACCACCGCCGTCGCCCCCGGCGTCACGTACACGGAGTTCGACATCTCCGCCGCCCGGGGTGTGGCGCACGCGCACGTACTGAGCGTCGATCTGCGCAATCCCCACGTACAGGTCGACCTGCTCCACCCCGGAGCCGTGGCGTCCCGGGCGCCCGTCTCCCGACTGGCCGACTCGCGGGGTGCCGTCGCGGGCGTCAACGGCGACTTCTTCAACATCACGGAGACCCAGCACCCCGGGGTCGAGGCGACGGGCGCCACCGTGGGCCCGGCGATCGCGAGCGGGCACACCCTCAAGGCGGCGGTTCCGAACGGCCAGCGCTTCGGCCCCGCCCTGCCTCCGGGCACCACGACCACGGACGTGTTCGGGGTGGGCCTCGACCGCCGGGCCCGGCTGGACAGCCTGGCACTCGACGGTGCGGTGCGCAGCCCCGAGGGGCGGTGGCCGCTCGGCGGGCTCAACCAATACGCGCTGCCGCAGGGTTCTATCGGCGCCTTCACCTCGGACTGGGGCAGTGCCTCCCGCATGCGGGCCACCTGCGGCACCGACACCGACCGGGCCGCGCCCTGTAGCGCGGACACCTACGAGGTGACGGTCCGCGGCGGTCGCGTCGCCTCGGTGGCGCACACACCCGGCAGCGGTCCCATCGCCCCCGGCACCACCGTCCTGGTGGGCCGTGAGGCGGGCGCCCGGCAGCTGCGGAAGCTGGCGCCGGGCGAACCGGTACGGGTACGGCACCGGCTGGTCTCGACCGCCACCCGGATCCGGTACCGCTTCGCAGTCGGCGGCTACCCGGTGCTCACCGACGGCCGGCCGCTGCCCGGCCTGAACAACACGACCGCGGCCGTACGAACCGCCGTGGGCGTCTCCGGCGACGGGCGACGGATGCTGCTGCTCGGCCTCGACGGCGCGGCCGCCTACCGCACCGGTCTCACCATCTCCGAAGTGGCCGAGACCATGCGGCAGTTGGGCTCCGCCCACGCGTTCAGCCTGGACGGCGGCGGCTCCACCACGCTGGTCGCCCGCAAGCCGGGAGCGAATGCCGTGAGCGTCCTCAACCACCCCAGCGGCGGCGCCGAGCGCCCGGTCCCGAACGGCATCGGCGTGTTCTCACGTCCTTGACGTGCCGGCACCTCAGGGACGCAGGCTGCTCACGATGTCCGCCGTCGCCGTGAGTCCCTCGTGAATGGTCGGCGCCATGTGCGAGCTCGCCAGATAGAAGCCGAGCAGCACGCAGACCAGGGCGTGCGAGGGCTTCAGTGCGCCGTTGCGCAGGAAGACCACCGCGAGGATCAGGAGCAGTACCACCACAGAGATGGAAATGGCCATCGTCAACCTCCTCCGCCACGTCGACACCGCGGCTTTCGGCCGCAAGTGTGGCGTAGCGGAGGGTTCGTCCGGGCGGCTGACGTGTCCTCCGAACGTGTGATGTCCGAGCCCAGTCGTACGTGCGAGCTACCGCGACCGCTTGTGGGCGTCCAGGAACGCTTGGAGGCCCGCGAGGTCGTCGGTGTTGAAGTAGTCGACGTCGGCGGCGAGGAGTTCGCCCCACAAGGCGTCGCGGGCCGGGCCCGCCAGATCGGGCGTGGCCCAGAACCGCACCTTCTGCCGCCGCCCGTGCGCCGCCGCGATGATGCTCCGCAGCTTCGCGCGCTCGGCGTCGGGGAACGGGCCGACCCCGAGCCAGGTGAAGTTGAGTGTCCAGTTGTCGCTGATCAGCGGGATGAAGGAGGCGCCCGCCGCGCTGCCGAGGTCCGCGAGCCGGCCGTCGTAGAAGGCGCGCCGCACGGTCTGCGCCTCCATGGGCGTACGAGCGGCGCGGTCGCCGGAGATCACGGCCGTGACCGGACCCGGGTGGACGCGGCCGTGGGCGTACGTCGTGAACAGGTGCCGGTAGCGGCGCAGATGGCGGTCGAGTTCGAGGTACGTCGACGCACCCTCGGTCTTGATGTCGATGAGGAGTTGCAGGGGCGTGCGGTAACCCCGGTACACCGAGCCGTGGTTGGCCTTGACGCGGGCGGCGAGGGGGGCGAGGTAGAGGGATTCGAGGGTGCGGGTCGGGTCGAGATCGACCGGGTCGTGGGCGACGAGGAGTTGGTCGCCCACGAGGTAGATGTCGGCCTCGACGCTGCCGAAGCGGTGGTCGAGGGCGTCGAACAGGGGCCTGGGGTGGTCGTAGTCGTTGTGCGCGTGGGCGCGCCACAGCGGGCTCGGGCCGTGCTTCTGCTCGCTCGCCCCCGCGTACGCGGCGGGCAGTGAGATGTAGCCCGCGAGGGCGGCGCCGAGGGTGCCGAGGGCTCTGCGTCGGGTGGTAAGGGCCATGTGCTCTGCCTCCCTGGAAGTGCCGGACAAAGAATCTCAGCGAGTATGGGGGCCGGGGGCACTCAAGGAGCAGTCCCGTGGAGGGAGTTGGCCGGACTGCCGCCGTTCGTTCACTTCGTCGGTGCGGAGCACACCAAAAAAGCCCGCCCCAGGTGGGGCAGGCTTCTTGAGGGGGCGCGTCAGGGCGCCTGCAGATCCACCAGCCCGGCCAGCGCCTCACGATGCGCGCCCGCCGTGCCGTACGCGATCGAGTCCGCCTTCGCGCGCTTCAGGTAAAGGTGAACCGGGTGCTCCCAGGTCATGCCGATGCCGCCGTGCAGTTGCAGTGCCTCCTCGGCGGCATGGACGGCGACGGGTGCGGCGTACGCCTGGGCGACGGCTACCGCCACCTCGGTGTCCGCGCTGCCGGTCGCGAGCGCGTCGGCGGCGCTCCTGGCCGCGGCACGGGTGTTGACGACCTCCAGCCACAGCTGGGCGAGCCGGTGCTTGAGCGCCTGGAAGCCGCCGACGGGCCGGTTGAACTGCTTGCGCTCCTTCAGGTAGCGGACCGTCTCCGTCAAGCACCAGTCGGCGAGTCCGAGTTGCTCGGAGGCGAGCAGCCCGGCGCCGGCGCGCAGGGCACGTCGTACGGCCGGTTCGGCAGCGCCCAGGTGGCGTGCCCGCACCCCGTCGAAGCCGACCGTCGCGAGCGGCCGGGTGAGGTCGAGGGACACCTGTGGCGTGACCGTCACGGCGTCCCCGTCCACCGCGTACAGCGCGCCGTCCGCCGCGGGAACCAGCAGCACATCGGCGACCGCCGCGTCCGCGATCCCCGTCAACTCCCCGTACAGGAAGCCGTCTTCGGTCCGTACGGTCTTGTAGGCACCGCCGGCTGCCACGGACAGGGCGACGGCGAGCGCGCCGACCTTTCGCCCCGACGCGAGCTCCGCCAGCAGGTCGGTGGCCGCCTCGCCCTCGCAGGCCAGCAGTGCCTCGGTCGCGACGACGGCGCTGGTCAGATACGGAACGGGGGCGACCGCCCGGCCCAACTCCTCCAGTACCACGGCGGCTTCGCGGTGGGTGGCGCCCTGACCGCCCTGCGACTCGGGTACCAGGAGACCCGCCAGGCCCATCCCGTCCGAGAGTGCCTTCCACAGCTCGGGGTCGTGCGGCGCGTCCGACTCGGTGCGGGTGATGACGCCCGCCGCGTCGCAGTGGTCGGTGAGGAGGTCCCGGACGGCGGCGCGCAGCGCGTCCTCCTCCTCCGAGTACAGAAGATCGGGCTGTGTACTCATCGGGCGAGGTCCTTCCAGGCGACGTCCTTGTCGGTGCGCGGCTCGGAGGGCAGGCCCAGCACGCGTTCGGCGACGATGTTCAGCAGGACCTCGCTGGTCCCGCCCTCGATGCTGTTGCCCTTGGAGCGGAGGTAGCGGTAGCCGGCGTCGCGGCCGGTGAAGTCGACCAGCTCCGGCCGGCGCATGGTCCAGTCCTCGTACAACAGGCCTTCTTCACCGAGGAGTTCGACCTCCAGGCCGCTGATCTCCTGGTTGAGGCGGGCGAACCCGAGCTTCATGCCGGAGCCCTCGTGGCCGGGCTGGCCCGCGGCGAGCTGCTGGCGCAGCCGCTCGCCGGAGAGCCGGGCGACCTCGGCCTCGACCCACAGTTTCAGCAGGCGCTGGTGCAGGTCGTGGGTGCGCAGTTCGGGGCGCTCGCGCCAGGTCTTCGAGACCGGGCCGATCATGCCGCCCTCGCGCGGGATGCGCATACCGCCGATGGACACGCGCTCGTTCATGAGCGTGGTCTGCGCGACCCGCCAGCCGTCGCCGATCTCGCCGAGCCGGTGCGTGTCCGGGATGCGTACGTCGGTGAGGAAGACCTCGTTGAACTCCGCCTCGCCGGTGATCTGGCGCAGCGGCCGCACCTCGACGCCCGGGTCGGTCATGTCGCAGATGAAGTAGGTGATGCCGCGGTGCTTGGGCAGGTCGGGGTCGGTGCGGGCGATGAGGATGGCCCAGCGGGCGAGGTGGGCGCTGGAGGTCCACACCTTCTGCCCGTTGATCACCCAGCTGTCGCCGTCGCGGACCGCTCGTGTGCCGAGCGCGGCCAGGTCCGATCCGGCGCCGGGCTCGCTGAAGAGCTGGCACCAGACCTCCTCGCCGACCCAGAGCGGCCTGAGGAAGCGCCGCTTCTGCTCCTGGGTGCCGAAGCCGAGGATCGTCGGCGCGGCCATGCCGAGGCCGATGCCGATGCGCCGCGGGTCGTTGTCGGGCGCGCCCGCGGCCTCCAACTCGGCGTCCACGACGGCCTGGAGGGTGCGCGGTGCACCGAGTCCACCGAGGCCCTCGGGGTAGTGCACCCAGGCGAGTCCGGCGTCGAACCGGGCCTTGAGGAAGTCGGTCCGGTCGGTTTCCAAGGGCGGCCGGGCCGCCAGCAACTCCTGTGTGCGGCGGCGCAGTTCGGCTGCGTCGGTCATGCGGCTGCTCCGTTCTCGGATGAGGGCACCACGGCGACGCGCCCCGTGGTGAGACCGTCGGCGACCCGCTGCACGGCCGCGGCGGCACCGCCGAGCGGCACGCGCTCGCTGACCAGCGGCTTGATGGCGCCCCGCGTGGCCAGCTCGGTGAGCTGCTCGTGGCAGTGCTGGACCAGCTTGGGGTTCTTGGTGTTGTACAGGCCCCAGTGCAGGCCGAGGATCGAGTAGTTCTTCACCAGGGCGTGGTTCAGCCCCGGGCTGGGGATCGACCCGCTCGCGAAGCCCACGACGACGATCCGGCCCTCGAAGGCGACGACCTTGGTGGACTGGGTGTAGGCGTCGCCACCGACGGGGTCGTAGATCACGTCGGCGCCCCGGCCGCCGGTGGCTTCCTTCACGGCGGCGATGACGTCCTGCGTACGCCGGTCGATGACGACGTCGCAGCCCAGCTCGCGTGCCACGGCGGCCTTGTCGGCACCTCCGACGACACCGATGACGGCGGCCCCGGCCGCCTTGCCGAGCTGCACGGCGGCGCTGCCGACGCCTCCGGCGGCCGCGTGCACGAGCAGCGTCTCGCCGGCCTCGAGGCGGGCGCGCCGGTGCAGACCGAACCAGCCCGTCTGGTAGCCGATGTGGAGGGCGGCGGCCTCGGTGTCGTCCAGGGCGTCGGGCGCGGGCAGCAGAGCGGCGGCATCCGCGACGGCGTACTCGGCGAAACCGCCGTACGGCAGTGCGGGGTTCGCGAGTACCCGGCGCCCGTCGGCGGTCTCGCCGCAGATCTCCACGCCGGGCGTGAACGGCAGGGGCGGCCTGACCTGGTACTGCCCGCGGCACATCAGCACGTCCGGGAAGTTGATGTTCGCCGCGCGCACCTTGAGCAGGACCTGGCCCTCACCGGGCACCGGACGCGCCACGTCCTCCAGTCGCATCACCTCGCTCGGCTCGCCGATCTGGTGCACTTGCCATGCCTGCATGCGGGGCCTCCACGGGACTGCTCTGTCTGACCGGGCTCGACCGCATACTAAGCGGTCGCTTGCCGATCAGGGAACAGTCGCGTTCCTCACGGACGGGTGGGGCGTGCCCGCACATGCATCCGCTCCCCCTGCGGGCCGAACAGACTCAGGAACTCCGCGGGCCCCTCGCCGGTCGAGCCGAACCAGTGGGGGACACGCGTGTCGAACTCGACGGCCTCCCCGGCGGTCAGCACCACGTCGTGGTCGCCGAGCACCAGCCGAAGCCGCCCGGCCAGCACGTACAGCCATTCGTAGCCCTCGTGGGTCCGGGGTTCCGGCTCCTCCTTTCGCTCGGGTTCGAGCACCTTGAAGGCCTGTAGCCCACCCGGCTGCCGGGTGAGCGGCCAGTACGTGCGGCCGTGCCGGACGATCGGCTTGGCGCGGACCCGGGGATCTCCGACCGGCGGCGCCCCGACCAGTTCGTCGAGCGGCACCTGATGGGCGCGGGCGATGGGCAGCAGCAGTTCCAGGCTGGGCTTGCGCAGTCCGGACTCCAGCCGCGACAACGTGCTCACGGAGATGCCGGTCACCTCGGACAGCCCCGCGAGGGTCGCGCCCCGCTCCTTGCGGATCCGCCGCAGCCGCGGCCCGACCTCGGCCAGCACCTCGTCGGTCGGTGTGTCTTCACTCATGCCCGTATTGCAGAATCAGCAAAGCCGTTTGTCAATACGGGCCCGGTCGAGCGACCTTCTCGGTGGAGGTGGTCACCATGACCGAGAGGTACGCAGCGGTTGTCATCGGCGGCGGCACGGCGGGACTGTCCGCGGCGCTGGTCCTCGGCCGGGCACGGCACAGCACACTCGTCGTCGACGCGGGCGAGCCGCGCAACGCGCCCGCCGCGCACATGCAGGGCTATCTGTCCCGGGACGGCATGCCGCCCGCCGAGTTCCTCGCCGAGGGACGGCGGGAGATCGAGGGGTACGGAGTCGAGCTCGTCCGGGACCGGGTGGTGGACGTCACCCGCGGTGCGGACTTCGCCGTGGTCCTCGCCGGCGGCCGGACCGTGCACGCCCGCAGGATCGTCATCGCCACCGGTCTCGAGGACGAGCTGCCCACGCTGCCCGGCGTCGCCGAGCGCTTCGGGCAGGATGTGCTGCACTGCCCGTTCTGCCACGGCTGGGAGGTGCGGGACCAGCCCTTCGGTGTGCTCGCCTCAACGGCGGCGAGCGTGCACCAGGCGTTGATGGTCTCCCAGTGGTCGAAGGACGTGACCCTGTTCCTGCACACCGTCGCCGAGGACGAGCTGCCGGACGAGGACCTGCGCAGGCTCGCGGCCGCCGGGGTCGCCGTGGTGCCCGGCGAGGTCGCGGGGCTGATCGTCGACGACGACCGGCTCAGCGGAGTGCGGCTCGCGGACGGGACGAGGCACCAGCGCTCCGTGATGTTCGTCGCGCCCCGCCCCGTCACGCGGACCGGCCTGTTCGAACGGCTGGGCGCCGAGCTGAGGGAGACACCGTTCGGCACGTATCCCGTGGTCGATCCGACGGGCCTGACGACCGTGCCCGGCGTGTGGGCGGCGGGCAACGCGATCGGGTTCGCGGAACAGGTCGTGCACGCGGCGAGCGGCGGCTACCGGGCGGCGGCCGCGATCGTCGCGGACCTGCTCTTCACGGACCTCGACGCGGCCGTCGGGAAGCAGACGGGGAGCAAAACGGCCGCCGTCCGGGTGTAGAGCGGGCGCCTCCGTTGCACCATGGCTGCATGCTGCTGAGCCGGCTCGCCCAGGTGTCCCAGGAGGTCGCCGCCACCTCGGCGCGGTCCCGGAAGATCGCTCTGCTGGCCGAGTTGTTCCGGGAGACCGACGCGGACGATGTGCCGATCGTGATCCCGTATCTTGCGGGACGTCTGCCGCAGGGGCGGCTCGGCATCGGCTGGAAACTGCTCAGCCGGCCGGTGCCGCCCGCTGCGGAGCCCGCGCTCACGGTGCGGGACGTGGATTCCCGGCTGACGGAGATCGGCGCGGTCACGGGCACCGGCTCGCAGGCCGAGCGGGGGCGTCTGACGGGCGCCCTGATGGCGGCGGCCACCGGCGACGAGCAGCGGTTCCTGCTGGGGCTGATCAGCGGCGAGGTGCGGCAGGGCGCGCTGGACGCGGTCGCGGTCGAGGGGCTCGCGGAGGCGACCGGCGCGCCCTCGGCGGACGTACGGCGGGCGGTGATGCTCGCCGGGTCGCTGCAGACGGTGGCACGGGCGCTGCTCGCCGAGGGCCCCGAGGCCCTGGGCGGTTTCCGGCTCACCGTCGGCCGCCCGGTGCTGCCGATGCTGGCACACAGCGCCACGTCCGTGGCCGAAGCCGTCGCCAAGCTGGGCGCGTGTGCCGTCGAGGAGAAGCTCGACGGCATCCGCGTACAACTCCACCGCGACGGCGACGACGTACGGATCTACACCCGCACCCTCGACGACATCACCGACCGCCTGCCCGAACTCACCTCTGTCGCAATGGAGTTGAAGGACTCCAGATTCATCCTGGACGGCGAGGTCATCGCGCTGGACGAGGACGGGCGGCCGCGCTCCTTCCAGGAGACGGCCGGGCGCGTGGGTTCGCGGGTGGACGTGGCCACGGCCGCGCGGAGCGTGCCGGTCTCCCCCGTCTTCTTCGACGCGCTGTCCGCCGACGGGCGGGATCTGCTGGATCTGCCGTTCGCCGAGCGGCACGCGGAGCTGGCGCGGCTGGTGCCCGAGCCGATGCGGGTGCGACGTACGCTCGTCGCCGGCCCCGAGGGCGTCCCCTTGGCGGAGCGGTTCCTCGCCGACACCCTGGAGCGGGGCCACGAGGGTGTCGTGGTCAAGGCCCTCGACGCGCCCTACAGCGCGGGCCGACGCGGCGCCTCCTGGCTGAAGGTCAAGCCCGTGCACACCCTCGACCTGGTGGTGCTGGCGGCCGAGTGGGGCCACGGCCGGCGCACCGGCAAGCTGTCCAATCTGCACCTCGGGGCGCGCACCGCTGACGGCTCCTTCGCCATGCTCGGCAAGACCTTCAAGGGCATGACGGACGTGATGCTGACCTGGCAGACGGCGCGGCTTCAGGAGCTGGCCGTCGAGGACAACGGGTACGTGGTGACCGTACGGCCCGAACTCGTCGTCGAGATCGCGTACGACGGTCTGCAGAAGTCCACCCGCTACCCGGCCGGCGTCACCCTCCGCTTCGCCCGCGTGGTGCGGTATCGCGAGGACAAGACCCCGGCCGAGGCCGACACGGTCGGGACGCTGCTGGCCGCGCACCCGGAGGTGACGCCGTGAGCGGGAAGCGCAGCGCGGGACTGCTGTTGTTCCGGCGCACCGACAGCGGCCTCGAGGTGCTGCTCGGCCATATGGGCGGTCCGTTCTTCGCGCGCCGCGACACCGGGGCCTGGACCGTACCCAAGGGCGAGTACGAGCCCGACGAGGCCCCCTGGGCGGCCGCGCGCCGCGAGTTCCAGGAGGAACTGGGGCTGCCGCCGCCCGACGGGGAGGCCGTTGCGCTCGGCGAGGTGCGGCAGACCAACGGCAAGATCGTCACAGCCTGGGCGATCGAGGCGGACCTCGACCCGACGACCGTGATCCCGGGCACCTTCGAGATGGAGTGGCCGCCGAAGTCGGGACGCCGGCAGGAGTTCCCCGAGTTGGACCGGGTGGAGTGGTTCGGCCTGGAGCGGGCGCGGGCGGTAGTCGTTCCGGCGCAGGCGGCGTTCTTCGACCGGCTGGCGGAGCACTCGGGCTGAAGAGCGCCCGCCGCGTTGCGCCGTACCGCGCCGCGCGGGAGGGTCGAGGAACAGCCCGCTTTCAGGAGGACGGCCATGCCCATCGCGACGGTGAACCCGGCGAACGGCGAGACACTCAAGACATACGAGGCCCTGGGCGCCGAGGAGATCGAGCGCAGGCTCGCGACGGCCGAGGCCACGTTCCGCGTCTATCGCACCACGTCCTTCGCCGAGCGGGCGCGGCTGATGCACCAGGCCGCCGACCTCCTCGACGCGGACCAGGACTCCATCGGCCGGGTGATGACCACGGAGATGGGCAAGCCGGTCAAGCAGGCCCGCGCGGAGGCCGCCAAGTGCGCGAAGTCGATGCGCTGGTACGCCGACCACGCCGCGGAACTGCTCGCCGACGAGGGCTCCGCCGGCTCCGACGTGAAGGACTCCGGCGCCTCCCGCGTCCTGGTGCGCTATCGGCCGCTCGGCCCGGTGCTGGCCGTCATGCCATGGAACTTCCCGCTCTGGCAGGTGATCCGCTTCGCCGCGCCCGCGCTGATGGCGGGCAACGTCGGCCTGCTCAAGCACGCCTCGAACGTGCCGCAGACCGCCCTCTACCTGGAGGATCTGTTCCGCCGGGCGGGCTTCCCCGAGGGCTGCTTCCAGACCCTGCTGATCGGCTCGGGCGCCGTCGAGGACATCCTGCGCGACCCCCGGGTCAAGGCGGCGACGCTCACCGGGAGCGAACCGGCGGGGCGTGCGGTCGCCTCGGTGGCCGGGGACGAGGTCAAGAAGACGGTCCTGGAACTGGGCGGCAGCGACCCGTTCGTCGTGATGCCGTCCGCCGACATCGACCGCGCGGCGAAGACCGCGGTGACGGCACGCGTCCAGAACAACGGACAGTCGTGCATCGCGGCCAAGCGGTTCATCGTGCACGCGGACGTGTTCGACGCGTTCGCCGAGCGCTTCACGGCGGGCATGCGGGCCCTGAAAGTCGGCGACCCGCTGGACGAG
The DNA here is from genome assembly GCF_040652275.1 of Streptomyces sp. NPDC048275. Taxonomy (NCBI): domain Bacteria; kingdom Bacillati; phylum Actinomycetota; class Actinomycetes; order Kitasatosporales; family Streptomycetaceae; genus Streptomyces; species Streptomyces sp. NPDC048275. The sequence continues at coordinate 9,122 of NZ_JBEZLR010000128.1, read as the reverse complement.
GACACCGACATCGGCCCGCTCTCCAGCGAGCAGGGCCGCAGTGACCTGGAGGAACTCGTCGACGACGCGGTGGAGAACGGCGCGAACGTCCTGTGCGGCGGCGAACGCCCGGAAGGCTTCACGGACCGGGGCTGGTACTACGCGCCGACCCTCCTCGCCGACATCACCCCCGCGATGCGCGTCCACCAGGAGGAGACCTTCGGGCCCGTCGCCACGCTCTACCGCGCCGCCGACCTGGACGAAGCCGTCGCCCTCGCCAATGACACACCCTTCGGGCTCAGCTCGAATGTCTGGACCCGTGACGAGGCCGAGGTGGACCGGTTCGTACGTGATCTGGAGGCGGGTGGCGTGTACGTCAACGGGATGACGGCGTCGCACCCCGCGTTCCCGTTCGGCGGGGTCAAGCGGTCCGGCTACGGGCGTGAGCTGTCGGGGCACGGAATCCGCGAGTTCTGCAACATCACCACGGTATGGCACGGAGCGTGAGCGTTCCGCAGCTACGATCCCCTCTGTGAACCGCGAAGTGACCCTGCCTCTGATCGTCGACGACCGCGGCACGTTGCAGGTGGCGGCCGCCGACGTCAGCAAACTGCTGCGTACGTTGGGCGGCCGATGGCTGCATCTGGTGGAGGCCGGTCAGGAGGGGCTCGACGAGGACACGGTGGCGGCGCTGGCCATCGAACTCGCCAAGCTCGCCGACCGCATCGACGTGGCCTGCATCGCGCACAGCAGTGGGACGACCTCGGGCTGACCGACGGGGTCCCGGCGATCGTCGCGCAATAGCCGCCGTACGTCGCGGGGTTGGCGCTCAGCGCGAGCACCACGTCGGCCGGTGAACCGTGGAGGGCCGACCAGGCCCACGTACGCGGGACGGGCCTGGCAGTCCCCGAGCGGCCCGTACCCGGCGGCCCGCGCCCCGTCCGCACCGCACGCGGCGACGTACGCACCCAGCCGATCCTGGACCACGGCCGCACCCTCCGCGAGCATCGCGAAGGAGGCGGCGCTCTCCGGCCCGGCATCGGGCCGTTCGGCCGGATGCCGGAACGCGCGGTGGTCCGCGGCGATCACATGGCGCTGTTCGAGGGCGAGGGCGGCGAGGGTGGAGCGCCGTGCCCCGGGCGATCACTGGAGGTTGGCGCGGGGGTCAGGGGCGAGCTTCCCGGCCGTGCGTTCCAGCAGGTCCCTGGCCGTTCTCGTCCTCGCGCACCCCTTCGGTTCGGCGCTCCAGGGGCCCCCTCGACCAGGGCGTCACGCTCGTCGCCGGGTCACCGGAACGGAGTAATCCGACGCGATATCCCCGCGCTGCCGAGTGATTGTGGGTTTACCACCCGTCGCATCGTGGGTGAACCACCCTTCCGCCGGGGGACGAAGTGTCCCCCGGAAGGCGAAAGTAGGCGCGTTCCATGGCGACTTTGTGCAAACCCTCGGTCTCCGTCCCGGAACATGTGATCACGATGGAGGAGACGCTGGAGCTGGCGCGGTCCCGGCACGAGGACCACCCCAACCTGCCACTGGCACTCCGGCTGATCGAGAACACCGGCGTCCAGACCCGGCACATCGTGCAGCCCATCGAAGAAACACTGAAACACCCGGGCTTCGAGGCGCGCAACAAGGTCTACGAGAGTGAGGCGAAGGCCCGCGTCCCCGCGGTCGTACAGCGTGCGCTGGACGACGCCGAGCTGCTCACCACCGACATCGACGTGATCATCTACGTGTCGTGCACCGGGTTCATGATGCCCTCGCTCACGGCCTGGCTGATCAACTCGATGGACTTCAGCAGCGACACCCGGCAGATACCCATAGCCCAGCTGGGCTGTGCGGCAGGCGGCGCCGCGATCAACCGGGCGCACGACTTCTGCAAGGCCTACCCCCAGGGCAACGCACTCATCGTGGCCTGCGAGTTCTGCTCGCTCTGCTACCAGCCGACCGACCTCAGCGTCGGCTCCCTGCTGTCCAACGGACTCTTCGGTGACGGCATCGCCGCCGCCGTCGTCCGCGGCAAGGGCGGCACCGGCATCCGCCTGGAGCGCAACGGCTCGTACCTGATCCCCAAGACCGAAGAATGGATCATGTACGACGTCCGGGCCACGGGCTTCCACTTCCTGCTGGACAAGCGGGTGCCCGGGACGATGGAGCCCCTCGCTCCCGCCCTCCACGCCCTCGCGCAGCAGCACGGCTGGAACGCCTCCGAGCTGGACTTCTACATCATCCACGCGGGCGGCCCCCGGATCCTCGACGACCTCAGCAAGTTCCTCGAAGTCCCGCCGGACGCGTTCCGGTTCAGCCGGGCCACCCTCACCGAGTACGGGAACATCGCCAGCGCCGTCGTCCTGGACGCGCTGCGCCGGCTGTTCGACGAGGGCGGCGCCGAGCAGGCCTCGCGCGGACTGCTCGCGGGCTTCGGCCCTGGCATCACCGCGGAAATGGCCCTGGGCCGCTGGAACAACGACGAGACGGCGTGACCGAGATGACCGAGAAAACGATCACCGAGGCGATGCCCCCGGTGCGCCACTGGCCCGCCCTCGACCTGACCGGCGTGGACTTCGACCCCGTCCTCACCGAACTCATGCGCGAGGGCCCGGTCACCCGGATCCAGCTGCCCAACGGCGAGGGCTGGGCGTGGCTGGTGACCCGCCACGACGACGTGCGCATGGTCACCAACGACCCCCGGTTCAGCCGTGAGGCGGTCATGGACCGGCAGGTCACCCGGCTCGCCCCGCACTTCATCCCGGCCCGTGGCGCGGTGGGCTTCCTGGACCCGCCCGACCACACCCGGCTGCGCCGCTCGGTGGCCGCCGCCTTCACGGCGCGCGGGGTGGAGCGGGTGCGCGAGAGATCCCGGCGGATGCTCGACGAACTGGTCGACGAACTCCTCCAGGACGGCCCGCCCGCCGACCTCACCGCGACGGTCCTCAGCCCCTTCCCCATCGCGGTGATCTGCGAGTTGATGGGCGTCCCCGCCCTCGACCGGCAGAGCATGCACACCTGGACGCAGCTGATCCTGTCCTCCTCGCACGGCGCCGAGGTCAGCGAGAAGGCCAAGGACGAGATGAGCGCGTACTTCTCGAAGCTCATCGGCGAGCGGAACGGCAGCACCGGCGAGGACGTCACCTCGCTGCTCGGCGCGGCCGTGGGCCAGGACGAGGTCACCCTGGAGGAGGCCGTCGGACTCGCCGTGCTCCTCCAGATCGGGGGTGAGGCCGTCACGAACAACAGCGGGCAGCTGTTCTACATCCTGCTGACCCGCCCCGACCTCGCCGAACAGCTGCGGGCCGAGCCCGGCATCCGCCCCGATGCCATCGACGAGCTGCTCCGCTACATCCCCCACCGCAGCGCGGTCGGGCTGTCGCGGATCGCGACGGAGGACGTGGACATCAAGGGCGTACGGATCCGGGCGGGCGACGCGATCTATGTGTCGTACCTGGCCGCGAACCGCGACCCGGACGTCTTCCCCGACCCGGAGGTCATCGACTTCTCCCGCAGCCCCAATCCGCACGTGGCGTTCGGCTTCGGCCCGCACTACTGCCCGGGCGGGATGCTGGCGAGGCTGGAGTCGGAGCTCATGGTCGACGCGCTGCTGGACCGGATGCCGGGGCTGCGGCTCGCCGTACCGCCGGATCAAGTCCCCTTCCGTAAGGGTGCGTTGATCCGCGGCCCCGAGGCCCTGCCCGTGACGTGGTGAGCAGCCGATGACCGCGTCCGAAGGGCTGCTCGTACCGCCGGGACACGGCCGCGTGGTGCGGACGCCGGCCCAGCACGTGACGTTCAAGGTGACCGGCTCGCACTCGCGCATGGCGTCCACCTTCGAGGTGCTGGTGCCACCCGGCTTCGATGTGGGCGCCCATGTGCACACACGCAGCGAGGAGCTCTTCTACGTGCTCGAAGGCGAGCTGGACGTGCTCGCCTTCGAGCCTCGGGTGCGGACGCCCGACAACTGGCACAAGTGGGAGTCGAGTTCGGGCAAGCGGGTGGTGCGGGCCACACCAGGGACCGTCATCGTCGTCCCCCCGGGATGCCCGCACGCCTTCTCCAACCCCACGGAGACCCAGGCAAAGTTGTTCTTCCAGGCCTCCCCGCCCCCGGATCACGAACGCTACTTCGAGGAGTTGCTGGAGATCCTGGGGGCGGGCGGCCCGCCCGATCATGCGGCCATCGAGGAACTCAGGGCGCGATACGACATCGAACAGCTCACACCCTTGAAACACCGCTGACTGCAGCGCCCCTTCCGACCTGTTCCGCCGGACAGGCCCTAGCGAATCGGCATCCCGGACAACGTCCGCGCAATCACCAGCCGCTGAATTTCACTCGTTCCCTCAAAAATGGTGTAAATGGCGGCATCTCGGTGCATACGCTCCACCGGGTACTCCCGGGTGTACCCGTTGCCGCCCAGGATCTGAATCGCCTGCCCCGTCACCTTCTTCGCGGTCTCACTCGCGAACAGCTTCGACATCGACCCCTCGGCCGCAGTGAACGGCTTGCCACTGATCGCCATCCAGGACGCACGCCACACCAGCAGCCGCGCCGCGTCGATCGACGTCCGCATGTCGGCGAGCTGGAAGGCGACTCCCTGGTTGTCGATGATCGGCCGCCCGAACTGCTCACGGGTCATGGCGTAGTCGAGCGCGACCTCGTACGCGGCCCGCGCGGTGCCCACCGCCATCGCACCCACCGCGGGGCGGCTCGCCTCGAACGTCGCCATCGCGGCGTTCTTCACCCGCTCACCGCCCCCCGCCTTTGCCCGCTCCCGGGCACGGGCCAGGCGCTCGTCCAGCTTCTCCTTGCCGCCGAGCAGGCAGGAGCCGGGGATGCGGACGTCCTCCAGAACGACCTCGGCGGTGTGCGAGGCGCGAATGCCGTGCTTCTTGAACTTCTGGCCCTGGGACAGTCCGGGGGTGCCCGGCGGGACGATGAAGGAAGCGTGCCCCTTGGACCCGAGCTCCGCGTCGACGACCGCGACGACGACGTGGACATTGGCGATGCCGCCGTTGGTCGCCCAGGTCTTGGTGCCGTTGAGGACCCACTCGTCCTTGGCCTCGTCGTAGACGGCGCGCGTCCGCATGGAAGCCACGTCGGAGCCGGCGTCGGGCTCGGAGGAGCAGAACGCGGCGACCTTGACGTCGTTGGCATCGCCGTACATCTGGGGGATCCAGGTGCCGATCTGCTCCTCGGTACCATTGGCGAGGACACCCACGGCTGCGAGGCCGGTGCCGACGATGGAGAGGGCTATGCCCGCGTCGCCCCAGAACAGCTCCTCCATGGCCATCGGTATGCCGAGGCCGGTGGGGTCGAAGTACTGCTGGGCGTAGAAGTCCAGGGAGTAGATGCCGACCTTCGCGGCCTCCTGGATGACCGGCCAGGGAGTCTCCTCGCGCTCGTCCCACTCGGCGGCCGCGGGGCGGATCACATCGGCGGCGAACCCGTGGAGCCAGTCCCGGACTTCCTTCTGTTCGTCGTTGAGCTCCATGGTGAACTCGGCCATGTCCCCTCCAGCACTGCACTAAAGTGTTACTTGCGGTAACGGGAGTCTGTTACCGGTGAGTAGGAAAAGTCAACTCCCGAGCCACGCTCGGCAGCCCGTTCGATACGCATGAGCCGATGAGTGTTACTTTGCGCAGGCGTCACCGAATCAGCACGGGTGGGGAGAGAACATGGACACCACACAGCGGACCGACCAGCAGAGTTCCGCCGACCGCCGCCGGCGCGAGCTGCTGGAGGCCGCCGACCGGGTGGTGCTCCGCGACGGCCCCGGGGCCTCGATGAACGCCATCGCCGCCGAAGCGGGCATCACCAAGCCGATCCTCTACCGCCACTTCGGCGACAAGGGCGGACTGTACGCCGCGCTCGCCAAACGGCACACCGACGCCCTGCTCGGAGCGCTGCGGGCCGCGCTGGACGCGCCGGCGGAGCGCCGGGAGCGGGTCGAGTCCACGCTCGACACGTACCTCGCCGCCATCGAGGCGCGGCCGCAGGTCTACCGGTTCCTGATGCATCCGGCGGAGGGCGGCAACCCCGGCGACCCGGGCTTCGACGTGGGCAAGCATTCCGCGCCGTTGCTGCGCCGCATGGGCGAGGAGTTGGCGGAGGTCATCGAGGAGCGGGTCGATCTCGGGCCGGGCAGTCAGCAACTGGCACGGGTGTGGGGACACGGGATCGTCGGCATGATGCATGCCGCCGGGGACTGGTGGCTCGGGGAACGGCCCTGTTCTCGGGCCGAGTTGGTACGGAGCCTGGCCGACCTGCTGTGGGGCCGGCTGGCCGCGGCCGGAAATCGCGCCGGGGGCCCTGGGTTCTGAGGTCGTATGCCCGCTGCAGGCCCCCCGCGCCCCCCTGAAGGGGCGCGGGGAACCGCGTGCTCAGCCACATACCACCGGCCGCCGACAGACGATCTCAGCCACTCCAAGACGCTCGCGCCGCCTGCCTCAGCACCCGGCGGCGGCGCCAGCCGCTCAGTCGGTCGACATAGATCCCGCCCTCGAGGTGATCGCACTCGTGCTGCAGGCACCGGGCGAACCACCCCGTGCCATGGACCCGCACCGGCTCGCCGTCCACCGTGAAACCCTCGACGACGGCATGGTCGTACCGCTCCGTGCCCGCCTCCAGACCCGGCAGGGACAGGCAGCCCTCCGGACCGCGCAGGACCACACCGTCCGCCTCGACGAGACGTGGGTTCACCACATGTCCGAGATGGCGGACATCCTCGTCGTCCGGGCAGTCGTACACGAAGACCCGCAACGGTACGCCGACCTGGTTCGCGGCGAGGCCGACGCCCTCGGCGGCGTACATCGTCGCGAACATGTCCTCAACCAGCTGGGCGAGTTCGGGACCGAAGTCCGAGACGTCCTCGCACGGTGCGTGCAGAAGCGGGTCGCCGAGCAGAGTCACCGGGCGGACGCGCCCTCGGGTGCCGGGGATGGAGCCATGTCGCATGGCGGCAAGGGTACGGTCCTGGGTGGCGCGCGCATGTCGCGCGGGCACCGTGACGGTGCCGCGATTCGGGCACCCGAGTGGATCTCGATAGGCTGAGGCCCACACGGTGCCGGGGGCTCAGGCGCGGCGCGTACGCAAGGAGGATCGAGAAACGATGTCAGGCAACTCGGACCCGCTGACGCCGCGGGCCAAGCTGGCCGTGACGGCGGGCAAGGCGGCGGCGGCCGTCTCGCGGGCCGCCGGACGCGGCAGCGGATCGGTGATCGGCGGCCGGGTGGCACTCAAGCTCGACCCCGACCTGCTGGCCCGGCTGGCCACACACCTGGATGTGATCCTGGTGTCGGCGACCAACGGCAAGACCACGACCACCCGGCTGATCGCGGAGGCACTGCGCGCCGCGGGCCCGGTCGTCTCCAACGCGCTCGGCGCCAACATGCCCGCGGGTATCACCTCGGCGCTGGCCGGTGGCTCGGACTCCAAGTTCGCGGTCATCGAGGTCGACGAGAAGTACCTCGCCGGTGTCGCGCGCGACACCGACCCGAAGTGCATCGCGCTGCTCAACCTCTCTCGCGACCAGCTCGACCGGGCCGCCGAGACCCGGATGATGGCCGAGCACTGGCGCGAGGGCCTGGCCGGGTCCAAGGCCGTCGTGGTCGCCAACGCCGACGACCCGTTGGTGGTGTGGGCCGCGTCCTCCTCGCCGAACGTCCTGTGGGTGGCGGCCGGACAGATGTGGAAGGACGACGCCTGGTCCTGCCCGTCCTGCGGTGGTGTGATGCAGCGCCCCGGCGACGACTGGTTCTGCGGCGACTGCGGCTTCCGCCGTCCGACGCCGACCTGGGCGCTGTCCGGCGACCACGTACTCGACCCGCACGGCTCCGCGTGGCCGATCCACCTGCAGCTGCCGGGCCGGGCCAACAAGGCGAACGCCGCCTCGTCGGCCGCCGTCGCCGCCGTCTTCGGGGTGCCGCCGCAAGTGGCCCTGGAGCGCATGTACCAGGTCCAGGCGGTGGCCGGACGCTACGACGTGGTGCAGTTCATGCAGCGCGACCTGCGTCTGCTGCTCGCCAAGAACCCCGCGGGCTGGCTCGAGACGTTCTCCCTGATCGACCCGCCGCCGACCCCGGTCATCCTGTCCGTGAACGCCCGCGGCGCCGACGGCACCGACACCTCCTGGCTGTGGGACGTCGACTACACCCGCCTCACCGGGCACCCGATCTTCGTCCTCGGCGACCGCAAGCTCGACCTCGCCGTGCGCCTGGAGGTCGCCAACCAGTCGTTCCAGGTGTGCGAGAACCTCGACCAGGCCGTGCAGCTCGCGCCGCCGGGCCGCATCGAGGTCATCGCCAACTACACCGCGTTCCAGGATTTGAGGCGTCGTGTCGGCAACTGAGCAGCCACGGAGGACGAAGAGAATGAGTGACAACAGCTTGCGTCTGGTGTGGATCTACCCGGACCTGCTGAGCACCTACGGCGACCAGGGCAACGCCCTCGTCGTGGAGCGCCGGGCCCGCCAGCGCGGCCTCGACGTCGCCCGTCTCGACGTACGCAGCGACCAGCCGATCCCCACCTCCGGCGACATCTACCTGATCGGTGGCGGCGAGGACCGGCCGCAGCGACTCGCCGCGGAGCGGCTGCGTCGCGACGGCGGTCTGCACCGCGCGGTCGGCAACGGCGCGATCGTCTTCTCGGTGTGCGCCGGCTACCAGATCCTGGGCCACGAGTTCATCAACGACCTCGGACAGCGCGAGCCGGGCCTCGGTCTGCTCGACGTGGTCTCGGTGCGCGGCGAGGGCGAGCGGTGCGTCGGCGACGTCCTCGCGGACATCGACCCGCGGCTGGGCCTGCCGCAGCTGACCGGCTTCGAGAACCACCAGGGCGTCACCCATCTCGGCCCCACCGCACGCCCGTTCGCGAACGTGCGGCTCGGCAAGGGCAACGGCACGGGCGACGGCACCGAGGGCGCGTACAACGACACGGTCTTCGGTACGTACATGCACGGTCCCGTACTGGCCCGCAACCCGCAGATCGCGGACCTGCTGCTGAAGCTGGCGCTCGACGTGAACGCGCTGCCGCCGATCGACGACCGCTGGTACGAGGCGCTTCGGGGCGAGCGCATCGCCGCGGCGCAGCAGCCCGCCTGAACCGAAGCAAAACGCCCTCGGGGCGCGCTCGAGGCATCGCCTCGAGCGCGC